>JADZDN010000194.1 GCA_020851015.1 Alphaproteobacteria bacterium
TCGAGCCCGGCCTGGCCGTGATCTATTTCTCGAACATGTTCAACAAGCTGAACGAGATCGGCAAGCTCGGCAAAGGCAAGCCGGGCGAGCCGATCAAGCTGCTCGACCACAAGACCAACGACGGCAATGTCCTGACCTCGGACAAGTCGATGGGCGTCGGCGCCAAGATCACGGGCCTGATCAAGTTCGACCAGGCCGGCACCTATGTGTTTCACGTGAACTCGAACGACGGCGTGCGCGTGACCATCGCCGGCATCAAGATGCACGAGAACGACGGCGTGCACGCCGACGAGCTGTCGGAGCCGATCCCCTTCGTGGTCGACCAGGCCGGCTGGTACGAATTGGCGGTCGACTACTTCCAGAAGAAGGGCACTTCCGCGCTGCAGCTCTTCTGGACCCCGCCGGGCGGTTCGCAGGCGCCGGTGCCGGCCTCCCAGTTCGCGCATTTCAAGGGCTAGGCTCGCGGCCGGGACCGGGGTAGTCTTCCAGCGGCGATTGCAGGGGGCGCGCCATGTGGAAAGTGATCCTGGTCCTGATGGCCATCACCTCGGCCGATCAGCGCGTGATCGTCCAGCAGCCGCTGGGCGAGCGCAGCTTCGCCGCCAAGGCCGAGTGCGACGCCTTCGTCGACAACTGGCAGAAGCAGGCCAAGCAGCCCGAGCTGCTGCGCCTGGCCGAGGCGCGGGCGCCGGCCCATCGCGGCAACATCAAATGGGTCAACCTGATCGACGCGGGCTGCGCCGACCCGGCCTGGAGCGGCGCCTTTCCCGTCCTGAAGGACGGCGAGGGCTTCCCGCCCGCCCCGGCCCACGGCGAGGCGAAGAAGCCGGCGCATTGAGGCCTATGCCGCGGTCGCAACGACCGCTTCGTTCCTGACCGGAAAATTGACCGAGTTCGCGATGAAGCATTCGCCGTGCGCCTTTTCGTGCAGGCGTTTGGCGAGGTCGAGGTTGGCGCCGGCGGCGATCGTCACGCGCGGGTGCAGCACCACCTCGGTGAAGCGGATCTTGCCGTCTTTCATGTCCATCGTGCCGGTCGCCTCGTCGATATAGGAGAGCACCGGCAGCTTCGCCCGCGCGCACAGCGCCAGGTAGGACAGCATGTGGCAGGACGACAGCGACACGACCAGCAGGTCCTCGGGATTGGGCAGGGCGGGATCGCCGCGGAAGGTCGGGTCGGCCGAGCCGTGGAAGCTGGTCTTGCCAGGAAGGTCGACCCGGTATTCGCGCGAGTAGGTCTGGTGGCTCGTGGTGGCGCCGGCGGACGCGCCGATCCATTCGAGGGTTGCCTTGTAGTGATGCGCATGGGCCATCGGCGTCGCCCTTCAACCTAGCGTCCCAGCGGTTGAACGTAGCAGAAGCCGCCGCGGGCCAGCACCTCGATGCACAGCGAGCGCGCCTCCTGCTCGGAGTTGAACGGGCCGGCCATCACGCGCACGAATTTGCCTTTCGGCCCCAGGTCGACCTCGCGCAGCAGCGGGCCGGGCACGGTGTTCAGCAGGTCGATATAGCGGGCCTTGTACCGTTCCCAGGCCCCGGACGCATTGGCGAGGCTGCGGAAGGCGCCGAGCTGGGCGCCGTAGCGCCCGGCCGTCGGCGTGGGCGCTTGCGGACGCGGCGACGGCGCCACGGCGACCGGCGGCAACGCGGCCGATGGTACCGCGGCCGGCGGAACGGTCGCAACGGGTGGCGTCAGCGGCGCTTGCGAGACCGCCGGGGGCAGGGGCGCGATCGGCAGGGACGGCGGCAGGGACGGCGGCAGGGACGGCGGCTGGGCGGCTGTGGGCGGGGGCGGGGCAGGGGGAAGCTGGGGCGGCGGGCCGGGCTCGGTTGCGGGGGCCGCAGGGGTCGGTTTTGGCGGCTCCTCGCAACCGCAGCCGGGCAGCAGGCCGCATCCCGCCAGGAGGGCGAGCAGCGCGCCGCACAGGCCCGAACGGACCCATGGAGACAAGGTCGAGAACGCCCCGAATTTTCCAGCCGGCAACCACACCCCCGTGCGCCGGCCGGCGCCGAGGATCGACGCCGTTATGCCTTGGATCGCAAAATATGGTGGATGCCGGCGGCCGGCAACGCGAAATATTGCGAATCAGTGCCGTGGAGGCGGAATTTAGACCAGGATGTTTACGGTAGACCCTCGCGGCGGCACGCCGCCGGGGTTCTGGATGGCGGCCTGCTGGGTCGCCTGGGCGATCATCGCCGCGACGGCCTGTTCCGCCTGGGCCTGCTGCTTGATCGCCAGGTTCTGGACGATGGTTTGGCGCTGGACGGCCAGCGTGCCAAGCCCCGGCCCCGAGGGGGCCTGGGCGGCGGCGGCCGGCAGGAAGCTTGAGAGAATAGAGCCGATGGTCAAACGGTTTCTCCGTCAGTCTGGGCCCGGACTTTATACCCGGGCCGCGCGGTTGCGCCAGCGGGTGAGGGGCGATAGGGTGCGCCCCGCGGCGACTGGCGGTGCCCGGCGCCAACAATGTCCCTAAAACTTTAAGAAAAGGTAGCCAAGCCGTGAAACACGCGCGATTCACGTCCGTCCTGGCCGCAGCCGCGATGGCTGCCTCGATTTCCGGCGCGGCCAATGCTGCCGATCCCGAGAACACCCTGTTCATGGACCTCGAGTATGGCCGGGTGGTGATCGAGCTGCGTCCCGACCTGGCGCCTGGGCATGTCGCCCGCATCAAGGAACTGGTGCGCCAGAAGTTCTATGACGGCACGCCGTTCCATCGCGTGATTCCCGGTTTCATGGCCCAGGGTGGCGATCCCCAGGGCACGGGCATGGGCGGTTCGGGCAAGAAGCTGAAGGCCGAGTTCTCGAAGGAGAAGCACGTGCGCGGCACCGCCTCGATGGCGCGCGCCAACGATCCGGACAGCGGCGACAGCCAGTTCTTCATCTGCTTCGCGCCGGCGCCGTTCCTCGACGGCAAGTACACGATCTGGGGCCAGGTCACGCAGGGCATGGAGTTCGTCGACAAGATCAAGAAGGGCTCGGAATCGAACAACGGCGCGGTCAGCAGCCCGGACAAGATCAAGCAGATGCGCGTCGCGGCCGACGTGAAGGGCTGAGCCCGGTCTACGCCATGCGCAATGGGTTCGGCTTGTTGGGCGCCGTCTGGCGCGCCGTCTGGGCGGCGGCGCTGCTGCTGTCGGCGGTCGTGGCGGTGCAGGCGGAGGAGAAAGTGCCGCCCACCGATCCCGCGAACACGGTCTACATGGACATCCTGTATGGCCGGGTGGTGATCGAACTGCGGCCTGACCTGGCGCCGAAGAACGTGGAGCGATTCAAGGAACTGGTGCGGCAGAAATTCTACGATGGCCTCACCTTCCATCGCGTGCTGGCGGGGTTCATGGCCCAGGCCGGGGATCCCAAAGGCGACGGGTCGGGCGGCACCGGCCAGAATCTGCCCGCCGAGTTCTCCAAGGAGAAGCACGTGCGCGGAACGGTCTCGATGGCGCGCAAGGCCAACGATCCCAATAGCGCCGATTCGCAGTTCTTCATCGTGATCCGGGAGTCGAACGATCTGGACGGCAAATACACGATCATCGGCCGGGTCGTCGCCGGCATGGACCATGTCGATCGCATCAAGAAGGGCACCAAGGCGCTCGATGGCCGCGTGGTCGCCAATCCCGACAAGATCCTGCAGATGCGGATGGCCGCGGACGTGAAGCCGAAGTAGGCTTTCCCGCCGGAGCGCCCTTCGATGCCCTTTGCCAAGCGCGATAGCAGCGGCCGTATCGTCGCCCTGACTGCCGCGGCCGAGCCCGGCAGCGACGAGCCGATCGGCGCCGACCATCCCGATGTGATCGCGTTTCTCGGCGGCGGCGCTCCGGCATCCAGCCGGCTGGCGGCGCTGGACACCACCATGGCCCGCGTGACCGAGGACCTGATCGACGTCCTGGTCACGCGCGGCGTGCTGATGTTCACCGACCTGCCGGCCAGCGCGCAGCGCAAGCTCTTGGAGCGCCAGCGCCTGCGCGAGCGGCGCGACGCCGCGCCGGGCCCGTTCCTCGCGCCGGAAAGCGACGAGCTGATCTGAATCCCAGGGCCGGAAAACGACCGAGGCGGGGCGAACCTTAGGGCTCGTCCCGCCTCGGCACTGTTTGCCCGCGCCTTTGCCACCGTGCGAGATCGGGGGGCAACGCTAAACGCCTGAAGGGGACAGGCGCCGGCGGCAACCGCGGACCGGGGGGCCGGGGAGGGGGGCACCGGCCTCACATCGCCGAGACTAGCGCCCCGCCGCTAACACAGGGTTAATTTCAACAGGAAAAATTACACTGGCGATTGAAACAGTCGCAGAGTCGGCATGTATGATTGCCGAGCCTTTTATTGAATTTGTTGGTACCGCTGCTTCGGAACAGCTAGTGCGGATCGATCAGCATCGTGCTCCACCGTATCGTGAAAAGGCTGAGCGCGTCGATTGCCTGATTTGCCATCGCGTAGTCGGGTTCGTCCGAGCGGACCAAGTTGCTTGAGAGGAACCGGAGCTCCTTGTTGCGGTACACCGAGCCCGTCACGTTGCTTCGCATGAAGTAAAGCCCGTCACGATAGAACCCGTCTGCCCCTAGAATTCCGCCGGCCATGAAGTAGATCGTGCGATGCTTCGCGCTCGTTTCCCAGATCGGCAGGCCCTGCTCCATTTGCCGTCCTTTGGTCTCGCCGAGCAGGTCGAGGACGGTGGGAGTCACGTCGATATGCGAGGTGACATGATCCAACCTGACGGTCGACGGCGCAGCGCGAGGCGCGAACACGACAAGCGGCACATGGAATGAATATTCGTCCACCATCCCCTGCGGGAACGACGGATCTTCGGTCCGGTTGCGAATGCCATGGTCGGCGGTTACGACAATCACCGTGTTGTCCAGCCAACTCTCGGACTTCAACAGCTCGACGATCTCGCCGAGCCAAGCGTCCTGTACCGCCATGATGGCGCGGCCGCGCGCTGCGTAGTCATCGCCATGATTGGCGATATCCCGCCAGGGCGCGTGACCCAATTGGGGCATGAAGACGGTGACGAAGCGCTGCCCGTCCTTCTTGAGACGGCGGATGTCAGCCTTCATCGCTTCCAATGCATCGAAGTCGCGCAGCAGCTTCTCCTCGACGACCTTCTCGTCCTTGAATATGCCCAATCGTGACGACGGATCGAGTTTCTTGGTCAGGACGTCGCGATCGGCAGGCAAGGCGGCGATCAGGCTCTTGGTGCGTTCGACCGCCCTTGCGCTTGGCGGCGTCGCGTTCGAGAAGAACTGCTTCTGCGCGCCGAGCGCTTCGAACATCGCATCGTCCAGCTTCAGCTCGGGAAGAAACGGCGCGTAGACCGCTGTCTTGTAGCCTGCATCCGAAAGCGTGCGCAGGGCGCCGGTGGCGACCGCGTGGGGATGGTTCCGAAGGGAGTGGCGGAATGTCTCCCACGGATACACCCCGGTGAAAAGCGACAGCAGCGCAGCCGTCGTGAAAGGATAGGTCGAGTGGTGCTTCAGTCCGACGAATGCATGCTCCATAAGACCGCGCAGGGCTGGAAAGTCCTCGAGGTCGCCTTCCAGCGGAAGGGCTCGATAGGGGCCGGTCTCAAAGATGAAATAAATCACGTCGCTGCCCCGCTGCTTGCCTTGGTAGCGGGGGTCGGCCACCGGGGCTGGCGTGCCCGTCGTCTCTCGAAAATACCGCTGCACCTCGCTCTGGGACATGCTCTTCAGGGGACCGCCGTCCTGCTGGGCATCCAGCATCGAATGGGCGATCAAGGCGGCATAGCTTCGGTGCTGCGGCAGGGAACCGATGGCGGCCGAGGCTCCAACGGCCCAGCACAAACCCGAGACGAGGCCAAGGGCCGCGATCGAAAAGGGCAGCAGCCGGCGCGAGAGAAACTCGGCCCCGCGCCAACGAGCGAACAATAAAGGAGCCGTCATGAAGGCAAGCGAGGCGAGGCCGACGGCGGTCGCCTTGTAAGCCGCCCTGGCCGAGATGTAGTCGCCCGCCGCCTCATCGTTCTTCCCGCCCCACCGGATCGCATCGACCACCAGATTCAAGCTCAGAAAGCGGCCAATGTTCGCGTAGGCGAGCATGTTGAAGAAAATAACCAGGGTCGCGGCGACGGATAGCAGCAGCACACATGCAAGCGCCATGGCGGCGCGCGCGGGGGTGCGGAATCGAACAAACCAAAACAGCAAAAAGAATGAGGCCGGCACCACTAGAAAATGCAGCAGTATGTCGGCGCGGAACAGCGCGAGCCATTCTAGCCAGGTTACGTCAAACTGGCTTTCGCGGCCGAGAACGCGGGAAATAATGAGGACGGAAGCTGGCCCTACCGACAGATACTGGAGTTTGGCGTAGACCGACAGCATACCGACCGGCAGCCATGCAAGCGCGGCCGCGCCCGCATAGACGCCTCGGTATCCGTCATGCACAAGATGTGCGCGTCCCGTCGGGCGGGTAAAGTTTCGCAGAGCTTCGAATGACACTTTGAATCCATGTGCGCGACAAGAATGGCCCTCATAGTAAGATCATTGTCATAAATGTGCAGTCAAGGCTTCGTGTGCTGGATTCTCTGCGTCAGGCCGCTTCAAGCGAAGCTGCGGCGAGCTGGCTCCGCGCTCGGGCTTTCAAAGGCTGCACGGCACGATGAGGTCGCGTAGCCGCTTGGCCGTCGTGTTCAACCCGGCGGCCGGCCAGGGTGAGGCGAAGCGACGGTTCGAGTGCGTTGTTGAGCTGCTGCAGCGGGATGCGACCGTCGACCTGTTCGCGACCGCGAATCCCGGCGATGCCGAACGCGCGGCGCGGGAAGCCTGCGCTACGGGCGTGGATGCAGTGGTTGCAGCCGGCGGCGACGGAACGGCGAATGAAGTTCTTAACGGCATTGCGGGTTGCGATATTCCCCTAGGGCTGATTCCTTGTGGAACGGCAAATGTCCTTGCGGCGGAACTGAATCTTCCCCGCGATCCGATCGGGTTGGCCGGACTTCTCGCGCGCGGGCCGGTTCGGACCATCTGGGTGGGCCTGGCCGACTCGCGGCGGTTCGCGCTGATGGCCAGCGCTGGCCTCGACGCCGATATCGTGCGCGACGTGAACCCGCGGTTGAAGCGGATGATCGGCAAAGCCGCATATGCATGGGCATTCCTGGAATCCATCCTCACCTATACGCCAAGCAAGCTGGTGGTCCGTGTCGGCGACCGGGAACGTCGGGCGTCGCAGGTGTTGGTCGCCAAGGCCGCTCGGTATGGCGGCAATTTCGTGGCCGTGCCGGAGGCAGGCCTCGAGCAGCCTGAATTCATTGTCTATGCAGTCACCGCGCCAGGCCGATCCTCGATGTTGGCCCTCGCATGCGCGCTGGTGCGCGGCAACCTTTCCACGCATCCTATGGTTGAGAAGCTGCGCGGGCGCGAAGTGTGGTTGGAGTGCGAGGGCGAGGCTGTGTTACAAGCGGATGGTGAATTGGTTGGCGCCTTGCCGGCGCGTATTGCGATCGATCCGCGGCAAGCGCGGGTGATTGCGCCTGCGCTTCCCAACGTGTTCCGGACCAAATGATGTCAAGCCCTACGAACGCCTTGGCGCCTCGGCGCCCGCTGGTCCAGTTCCTGCTGCCGATCATATTTTTCGTGTCGGGCTTTCCGGCACTGATCTACCAGCTGACCTGGCAGCGCATGCTGTTCTCCGTCTACGGCATCAACGTCGAGGCGGTCACGGTCATCGTCAGCGGCTTTTTGCTTGGACTCGGCCTGGGCAGCTTTGTCGGCGGCCGCGTGTCGGCGCTGCGCAACGTCAATCTGCTGGCCGCGTTCGGCGCGATCGAATTCGCCATCGGCGCGATCGGCTGGTTCTCCCTCGATGCGCTGCGGCAGTTCGGTGCCGTCGCGGCCGGCTGGCCGCTGTTGCTCACGACCGCCGCCATGCTGGCCCTGCTGGTCGTGCCCACCCTGCTGATGGGCGCGACGCTGCCGATCCTGGTCGCCTACCTCGTCAGGCGTTCGGCCAACGTGGGGCGCTCGGTCGGCCTACTCTATTTCGTCAACAC
Source organism: Alphaproteobacteria bacterium (assembly GCA_020851015.1). Next base: position 7,994 of record JADZDN010000194.1, read on the forward strand.
GCTGGGTTCCGCCGTCGCCTGCTTCGCGTCGGGCATGTTCCTGATGCGGCTGCTGGGGATGCAGGGATCGGTCACGCTCGCGGCGGTGTTCAACATGGCGGTCGGAGCCACCGCCTTGCTGGCGGCCATGCTCGAGCGCCGGCGCGGGGTGGCGATGGATGCCGCCGCGGCCGAACCGCGCGCGCGCGCGCCGGGCACGGCGAACAGCCGGCTTGCCGGCGCCATGGTGCTGGCGGGGCTTGCCGGGTACCTGGCGCTGTCCTACGAGATCCTGTGGTTCCGCGCCTTTTCGCTGGCCACGGGCACGGCCTCGGCGTTCGCCCTGGTGTTGGGCGCCTACTTGTTCGGCATCGCGGTGGGATCGCTGGCGGGCCGCCGCTTTTGTTCCCCCGACGCGCCGCGCGGGGCGATCCTGCGCGTGCTGATCCTGTCGCTGGTCGCCTACGCCGCGGTAGGCTTGCTGCTTCTGCCGCTATCGGGGATGGCGGCCCTTCTGGGCGGGCTCGTGCCCGCGATGCTGGCGCTGGTGGCGCTGCATACGTTTGTGGGCGGCCTGGCCTTCCCGCTGATCGCCCATCTGGGCGTGCCGCCCGACCGCGGCGCGGGCCGGGGCGTCAGCAACATCTCCCTGGCCAACATCCTGGGCTCGGTGGCGGGATCGCTGGTGACCGGCTTCGTCGTCATGGATTTTTGGGGGCTGCCGCAGGTCACGGCGCTGCTGACCGTCCTGTGCCTGGGCCTGGCGGCCGCCTTGCTGCGATGGCAGGGCGTTGGCGAGCGCCGCCCCTGGGCGCTTGCCGGATTCGCGCTGGCGGCCGTGGCCGTGCCCTTTGCGATCGGGCCGATGTTCGCGGGCCTCTACGAGCGGCTGATCTTCCGCGAGCATGCGGTCGGCCACGCGCTCTTTGCCGACACGGTCGAGAACAAGAGCGGCGTCATCAATGTTACCCCCGACCAGGTCGTCTAGGGCGGCGGGTTCTACGACGGGCGCATCCAGGTCAGCCTGATGGACGACCAGAACCTGCTGGTCCGTCCGGCCTTGCTCAACTACTTCCACCCCGCGCCGAAGAACGTGCTGATGGTCGGCCTGGCGACCGGCGCATGGGTGCAGCTCCTGGCGGCCAACCCGGCGATCGAGAAGCTGACGGTGATCGAGATCAACCGCGGCTACCTGCAGCTGATCGCCGGGCACGAGCCGGTGCGCAGCATCCTGCGCAACCCGAAGGTCGAGATCGTCGTCGACGACGCGCGCCGCTGGCTCAACCGCCATGCCGACCGCCGCTTCGACGCGATCCTGCAGAACACCACCTGGCATTTCCGCTCCAACGTCACCAATCTGCTGTCGCGCGAGTATGTCGACTTGGTCGTGCGCCACCTGTCGCCGGGCGGAATCGCGATCTACAACACGACCTACTCCGACCGTGCCCTGCGCACGGCCTGCGTTGGATATCCGCAGTCCCTGCGATATTTGAACGTGATGGTCGTGAGCCGGCAATCCATGCCGGTGGATCGCGAGCGGCTGGACCGCACGCTGCGCGCGCTGACGGTCGACGGCGCGCCGCTGTTTCCGGACGATGCCGCGGGCGCGGCACGGCGCGCGGAGATCCTGGCCTCCACGGCGATGCCGGACCGCGCCAACCAGAACGTGAAGGCGATTGCCGAGAGCTGCGCCAGCATCCTGGCGCGCACCGAGGGGCTGCCGCTCATCACGGACGACAACATGGGCGAGGAATGGCGCTCCGCCCTGCCCGATGACCGGCTGTTGAACTATCTGGTGCACACCATCAAATCCATGCTGGGCACGGTGCGTTGAAGCGCGGTTGATCCGGCGCCGCGCGACAGGCGTCGTGCAGGAGGTCTGCGGCAGGCATGTCGGGCGGATCGAGCGTGCGCATCGGCAACGCATCGAGGTGGCAACGAATGGCGGGATGGCTGGCAACCGGCGCGGTGGTCTATGGCGGCCTGGTGACGGCGCTGTATTTGTTCCAGCGCCAGTTGCTCTACCACCCGGCCACGGCCGTGCCCGACCTGGCGGCGTCGCACGTTCCGGACATGCGCGCGGTGCGGCTGGCGACCGATGACGGGCTCGACCTGCTGGCCTGGTACAAGGCGCCGCCGCGCGGCCGCAAGCTGGTGATCCTGTTTCACGGCAATGCCGGCCATATCGGCCACCGCGGCTGGAAGGCGCGGCGGTTCCTCGATGCGGGCTACGGCGTGCTGCTGGTGTCCTGGCGCGGCTTCGGCGGCAATCGGGGCAGCCCGTCGGAAGAGGGGCTGATCCGCGACGGGCGCGCGGCGCTTGCCTTTGCCATTGGCGAGGGCATAAACCCGGCGCGGCTCGTGCTCTACGGCGAATCGCTGGGCAGCGGCATCGCCGTGGCGCTGGCGGCCGAGCAGGCGGCGGCGGGCGATCCCGTCGGCGCGGTGGTGCTGGAGGCGCCCTACAGCTCGATCGCCGAGGTGGCGCAGCACCATTATTTCTACATTCCCGCCCGGCACCTGATCCGCGACAAGTTCGACTCCACGGCGCGCATCGCCGGCATCAAGGCGCCGCTGCTGATCGTGCATGGCGAGCTGGATCGCACCATCCCCGTGCGCTTCGCCCGCGCCTTGTACGATCGCGCCGTCGAGCCGAAGGAAGCCGTCTGGCTTGCCGGTGCTGGCCACAACGACATCTACGATCACGGCGCGGGCGAGGCGATCCTCGCGTTCCTCGCCAGGATCAATGAATCTCCTCGAAGCCCGTGAGGAACGAGACCAGGTTCTCGCCCAGGGCCGGCGACAGGTAGCCGCCTTCCTGCACCAGCACGGTCGGGTAGCCCATGCGCGCAATGGCCTCGCCGGCGCGCGCGAAGCCCTGCGTCGTGACCTTGAGGCCCTTCAGCGGATCGCCTTCGTGCGCGTCGAGGCCGAGGGCCACCACCAGCGCGCCCGGATCGTAGGCGGCGATGCGCCGCAGCCCCGCCTCGATCGCCTGCAGCCAGGTTTCGTCGCCGGTGCCGAGCGGCAGGGGAAGGTTCAGGTTGTAGCCCTCGCCGTCGCCCTCGCCGCGCTCGGCCTCGTGGCCCCAGAAGAACGGGTAGTAGTCGCGCGGGTCGGCATGGACCGAGACCGTCAGCACGTCGCCCCGGCGCCAGAAGATGCCCTGCGTGCCGTTGCCGTGGTGCACGTCGATGTCCAGCACCGCCACGCGGTCGAAGCGCTGGTGCAGGTGTTGGGCGGCGATCGCGCTGTTGTTGAGGAAGCAGAACCCGCTGGCCATGTCGGCATAGGCATGGTGCCCGGGCGGGCGGCAAAGCGCGTAGACCGCGTTGGCGCCGGCCATGACCAGCGAGGCCGCCGAGGCGGCGGTGTCGGCGGCGGCGCAGGCCGCCTCGAACGTATGCGGCCCGATCGGGCAGGCCGTATCCGCCATGTGCCAGCCCGCGCGCCCCACGATCGCGCGGGGGTAGGTCGCCGGGCCACGCTGGGGGTGCACGTTGGGGATGATCTCCTCGGCGCTGTCCGGCAATGCCTTCCAGGCCGCGTAGGCCGTCTCGAGGAAATGCAGGTATTCCGGCGTGTGCACCGCCGCGCGCGGGCCCGGGCCCAGGCCCATCGCCTCCATGACCTCGTGCCCGGCCTCCGTCGCCGCGTCCAGCAGCACGGTCGCGCGTTGCGGCTGCTCGGCGCTGGACCGGCGCTCTCCGCGCACCAGGAAGAAGGAAGGGTCGTGCAGCGCGTGCTTGTCGGAATAGACGAGTTTCATGGGCTGGCTTCCGGACGAGTTGCGCGGAACCTCATGCTTCGACAAGCTCAGCATGAGGATGTTGTTATACGGTCCTCATCCTGAGCTTGTCGAAGGATGAGCCTGTCGAAGGATGGACATCGCCAGCCAGGCCGGCCACGACGCCTACCACCTGTCGAAGATCGCGCCCACCGCGATGATCTTTACCCCCTGCCGCGAGGGCATCACCCACAACAACAACGAGCACGCCGAGCTGGCGCGCACCGTGCCGGGCGTCAACGTGCTGCTGCATGCGGTGCTGGCGCGGGCGAATCGTTGATGCCCTCACCACCGGCGACGGGCCCTCACCCGCCTCGCTGCGCTCGGCACCCTCTCCCACGCTTCGCGTGGGAGAGGGTCAAATCCCTCGCCCGCCGCAGGCGGGAGAGGGAGGGGCCCAGCGCGTAAGCGCTGGGAGGGTGAGGGCCTCCTCAGCTTGTCGAAGGGGCCCCGCGCCGGTCAGCCCGGCAGCTTGTCCGCCGTCGGCACGATGATGGCGAAGCGGTCGGCGAGCTCGGTCAGCGACGCGCGGTGCAGCGCGGCCGCGTCGATCACCCCGCCGTCGGGCGAGGGCAGGTCGCGCGTGGCGGCGGCGTTCGCCACCACCGTCGTGCGGTAGCCGAGATCGAGCGCGGCGCGCACGGTCGAGCTGACGCACATATGGGTCATGAACCCGGCGACGATCAGCTCCTTGCGGCCGGTCTTCCGCAAGACCTCGTCCAGGTCGGTCTTGGCGAAGGAATTGGGCAGCGGCTTTTTCACGATCGCCTCGCCGGCAACGGCCGCCACGTCCGGCGCCTCCTTGCCGCGCGGCGCATCGAGATCGAACAGGCCGCCGGCGCGGCCCTGGTGGACCACGTGGATCACCGGCGCGCCCGCGGCCCGCGCGCGCTCGACCAGCTTCTTCGCCTCGGCGAGCGCCGGTTTCACGCCGGGCAGGGCCAGTGGTCCCTCGACATATTCCATCTGGCAGTCGATCAGGACGACCGCGGACTGCGACAGGGCGCTGGGGGTCTGCGGCGCGCCGGCCATCTCCAGCAGCGTCTTGGGTCGGGACATGGCGGTCTCCTCAGGCGGTGAAATTGGCGGACACGTCGCCCAGCCCGGCCAGCGTGAAGCGGAACCGGTCGCCGGGAACGGGGAAGCGCGTCGGGGCCATGCTGCCCGTGAGCACCACGTCGCCCCGGCGCAGCATGGAGCCGCGCCGCGCGAGGTGGGTGGCGAGCCAGGCCAGCGGCTCGAACGGGTGGCCCAGCACGTCGCGCCCATGCCCCGTGTCGATGCGCGCGCCATTAAATTCCACCACGCCCTCGATCGCTTCGAGATCAGGCCATTTCGGGCTGAAGGCGCCCAGCACGATGCCGCCGTTCCACGAGTTCTCGGCGACCAGCTCGCGCACGTCGAGCTTCTTGTAGTCGGCGCCGCGATCCTCGATCACCTCGAAGGCGGGGCACA
>JADZDN010000195.1 GCA_020851015.1 Alphaproteobacteria bacterium
ACTGCGGGATCACGTTGACGCCGGTGCCGCCCTGGATCAGCCCGACCGAGGTGGTGATGCCGCGCGCATAGTCGGTCATCGCCTCGATCGCCAGCACCTGGCGCGCCATCTCCTTGATCGCGCTGCGCCCGTCCTCGTGGCGCGCGCCGGCATGGGCGGGGCGGCCTTCGGTCCGCAGCGTGAAGCGGCCCACGCCTTTGCGCGAGGTCACGATCTTGCCGCCGTCGCGCGCGGGCTCGGTGACGAGCACGTATTTCGCATTGCGCGCCAGGCTCTCGATCAATTCGCGCGTCGTGTTCGATCCCACCTCCTCGTCGGGCACGAAGGCGAAGGTGACGGGCAGGTGGGTGGTGCGGCCCTCGCGCACCAGGTGGCGGAAGGCGTGGTAGCCGAGATAGGCGCCGGCCTTCATGTCGTAGATGCCCGGCCCGTAGACCACGTCGCCCTCGCGCTTGAACGGCAGCGTGTCCTTAAGGAATCCGATCGGGTGCACGGTGTCGAGATGGCTCAGGACCAATATGCCCGGCCCGTCGCCGCCCCAGGGCGTGCGCGCCACCAGCATGTCGCCGAATCCGTCCTTGCCGGGGTGGCGCTCGATGCGCGCGCCCAGCCGGCGCATCTGGCCCTCGACCTTGTCGACCATGCGGTTGACCGCGGCCGCGTCGTGCGAGGGCGATTCGATGTCGATCCACTCGCGGATGCCCGCCAGGATCTCCTCGGGATCGAAGCGGTCGCGGTTCGAGGGCATGGTCTCGGCGTTCTTGTCCATCGGGCTCTCCGGGAAATTCAGCCGGCCAGGGTCGGCGCGGCGCTGAGCGGACGTACATCCTCGGGCAGGCGGCCTTCCTCGACGCCGTGGCAGGCGACCAACACGCCGGCGGATGCCTCGCCGCGCGCCGGCTTGGGGTCGGGACGCTCGATCCGGCACCGGTCGTTGGCGAATGGACACCGGGGGTGGAAGCCGCAGCCGGTGGGCGGGTTGATCGGGTTCGGCACCTCGCCCGCCACCGGCGTGCGCTCCCGACCGGTCATGCCCAGGTCGGGGATCGTATCGAGCAGCATGCGCGTATAGGGATGGCGCGGCCGCGCGAACAGCGTGCGTGCGGGCGCCACCTCGGCGATGCGGCCCAGATACATGACCGCCACGTGGTCGGAGACGTGGTAGACGACGGCCAGGTTGTGGGAGATGAACAAGTAGGTGAGCTTCAGCTCGCGCTGCAGGTCCTTCATCAGGTTCAGGATCTGCGCCTGCACCGACACGTCCAGCGCCGAGGTCGGCTCGTCGCAGATCAGGAACTCGGGCTGGCTGGCGAGCGCCCGGGCGATCGAGATGCGCTGGCGCTGGCCGCCCGAAAACTCGTGCGGATACTTGTCGCCGTCGGCCGGGGCCAGCCCGACCTGGCGCAGCAATTCGTCGGTGCGCGCGACGATGGCGGTATTGCCGTCGAGCAGGCGGAAGGCGCGGATCGGCTCGGCGATGATGTCGCGCACCCGCCAGCGCGGATTCAGGCTGGCATAGGGATCCTGGAAGATCATCTGCTGGCGGCGGCGTAGCGGCGCCATCGCCTTGCGCGACCGCAGCGCGCCCATGTCCACGCCGTCGAACGCGATCGTCCCGGCGGTCGGGTGGTACAACCCGACGATCAGCCGCGCCACGGTCGACTTGCCGCAGCCGGATTCGCCGACGATCGAGAAGGTCTCGCCGCGGTTGATCGCGAAGTCCACGCCGTCGACCGCGCGCAGGGTCAGGCGCGGCTGGCCCTCGAGCAGCCGGTTGAGCAGCGGCGCCGAAACGTCGAAGTAGCGCTTCAGTCCCGCGACGCGCACCAAAGGATGGCCGGCCTCAGCCACCCACGCCCCCTGCCGCACGCGCCGTCGCCGCGTCGGGCGCGTGTAGCCAGCACGCCACCTGGGCGGCGCCCTGGGCCATCAGGTCCGGGCGCTCGGCGCGACAGCGGTCGAACACCTTCGGGCAGCGCGGATGGAAGGCGCAGCCGCGGGGAATCGCGTTCAGCCTGGGCATGGCGCCGTCGATCTGCGCCAGGCGCGGGCGGTCGATGCCGACCGAGGGAATCGAACCCATCAGCCCTTCGGTATAGGGATGCAGCGCGTGCTTGATCACCTGGCGCACCGGCCCGATCTCGGCGATGCGGCCGGCATACATCACCGCCACCCGGTCGGCGGTCTCGGCGATCACGCCCATGTCGTGGGTGATCAGCATGACCGCGGTGCCGTGGTCGCGGCACAGGCGCTTCAAGAGCGCGATGATCTGGGCCTGGATCGACACGTCCAGCGCGGTGGTCGGCTCGTCGGCGATGATCAGCCGCGGATTGGCGCACAGCGCCAGCGCGATGACGACCCGCTGGCGCATGCCGCCCGAGAACTGGTGCGGATAGTGGTCGATCCGCCGCTCGGGAGCCGGGATGCCGACCTCGGCCAGGAGTTCGACCGCCCGCTTGCGCGCCTCGGCCTCGCCCATCGGCAGGTGCGTGGTGATGGTCTCGGTCAATTGCCGGCCGACGCTGTAGAGCGGATTCAGGCTGGTCAGCGGATCCTGGAATATCGCGCCGATCTGCTTGCCGCGCAGCCGGCGCATTTTTTCCGGCGGCAGGTCGTCGATCCGCGCCCCGTCCAGGAAGATGCGCCCGCCGGCGATCCGCCCGGGCGGCTCCAGCAGGCCGATGATCGACGCCCCGGTCAGCGACTTCCCGGCGCCCGATTCGCCCACCACGCCCAGCACCTCGCCGGGGTCGATATGGAAGCCGATGTCGTCGATCGCGCGCAGCACGCCGCGCCTGGTGGGGAACTCGACCACCAGGTTCTCGACCTGCAGCAGCGGCTGGTTGGCGGGCGGACGGGGCATGGGCCTATCGCAGTTTCGGGTTCAGGGCGTCGCGCAGCCAGTCGCCCAGCAGGTTGACCGACAGCACCAGCACCACCAGCGCCAAGGCGGGGAAGATCGTCATCCACCATTCGCCCGAATAGAGGAAATTGTTGCCGACGCGGATCAGCGTGCCCAGCGAGGGCTGGGTCGGCGGCACGCCGACGCCCAGGAAGCTCAAGGTCGCCTCGGTCAGGACCGCGATCGCCAGCCCGATCGTGGCGATCACCAGCACCGGCCCCAGCACGTTGGGTAGCACGTGGCGCAGCATGATGAGAACGGGGTGCAGGCCGATCACGCGGGCTGCCTGCACGTATTCCTTGGACTTTTCGACCATCGTCGTGGCGCGCACGGTGCGCGCGTACTGCACCCAGGTGCTGAGCCCGATCGCGGCGATCAGCACGTAGATCGAGATGCGGCTGTGCAGGTCGCGCGGCAGCACGCCGCGCGCCACGCCGTCGATCAACAGCGCGATCAGGATGGCCGGGAAGCTCAGCATGATGTCGGCGACGCGCATGATCGCGGCATCGACCAGCCCGCCGACATAGCCGCTGACCAGGCCGAGGGTGATGCCGAGGGTAGCCGCGAACAGCACCGCGCAGAACCCGACGATCAGCGAAACGCGGGCGCCCAGCATGATGGTCGACAGCAGGTCGCGGCCCTGGTCGTCGGTGCCCAGCAGGAACGACGCCTTGCCCGATTCGGTCCAGGCCGGCGGCAGGAAGGCGTCGGAGAGGTTCAGCGTCACCACCTCGTAGGTGTTGTGCGGCGCGATCCAGGGTGCAAGCCCGGCCGCCAGCAGGAAGACCAGCACCGTGACGGCGGCCGCGACGGTGGCGGGCGAGCTGCGGAAGCTGAAGAACAGGTCGCTGTCGAGCGCGCTGCGCAGCCGGGCGGCGATGGCGGCCATGCGCGCTTCCTAGACCTGGCGCCCGCGGAC
>JADZDN010000196.1 GCA_020851015.1 Alphaproteobacteria bacterium
CCCTTGTTCACGAATTGCAGCGTGTAGGCCTTCTTGTAGTCGAGCCCGGCGTCGACGACCTTGGCCTTCACCATCTTGTCGAAGAAGCTCTTCTGCCGCGCGTCGGTCATGGCGTTGATGCCGAGCTTCAGCGTGTCGCCGGAATCGACGATGCCGTATTCCTTCATCTTGGCGATCGAGAAGGCGATCTGGGCATCGTCCATCTCGGGATTGTCCTTCTTGATCATGTCGTTCGCGGCCTTGTTGTCGCCGTAGAGATAGTTGTACCAGCCGACCGCCGTGGCATCGACGAAGCGTTGAACCATGTCCGGGTTCTTCTCGATGATGTCGTTGCGGGTCTCGACCGTCGTGGCGTAGGTGTCGAACCCGTTGTCCGCGAGCAGGAAGATGTTCGGCTTGAACTTGCCCTGGCGCTCGACCTCGAACGGCTCGGCCGTCACGTAGCCTTGCTGCGCCAGCTTCTTGTCGGCCAGGAACGGCGCGGCATTGAACGTATAGGGCTTCACCTGCCCCTCGGTGAAACCGTACTCCGCGATCATCCACTGGTAGAAGCTGGCGAACCCGCCCTTGCCGACCAGCAGCGTGGTCTTCTTCAGGGACTCGAACGTGTCGAAGCCCTGGCCGGGATGGGTCATGAAGCACTGCGGATCCTTCTGCATCCCGGCGGCCACGACCCTGGTCGGGATACCCTCCTTCACCGCGCTGAAGGCCTGGATCATGTTGCCGCCCATCAGGAACTCGATGCGGCCGGCGGGCAGCAGGGCGCGCTCGTTGCTCTGCGGGCCGCCCGGGCGGATGGTGACGTCGAGCCTGTATTTCTTGAAGGTCCCGTCCACGAGCGCCTGGTAGTACCCGCCGTGCTCGGCCTCGGCCTTCCAGTTGGTCGCGAAGGTCACCTTGTCCTGCGCCCTCGCTGGCGCGGCCAACGAAAGCGAGGCCAGCACCGCCAGCGACGTCAGCAACCGTACCGTCATCCCCTACCCCTTTGTATTCCGGCCGGCCCGCGCCCGGAAATCTTCTATCTATTGAGACAAACCTTATGCCGTCCCGGGAAGGCTTGGCAACCTGGACACCCGATCTTGATCGGATCGGGTTACACGCTCATGTCGGCGCCGGGCCGCGCCCCTGCAGCGTCGACAGCGGCAGGCGGTGGACCTCTTCCAGCAGCGCCACGAGCTGCCGCGCCGCGTGGTCCACCACCTTGGCGCCGCGCGCGGCATCGGCATCGGTGGCGTCGCCGCAGGCGCCATCGGGATTGAGATCCTGGGTCTGCCAGGCGAGCTTGGCTGTGCCGGTCGGCCCGAGCAGCTTGTAGTCCTTCGCCATGCGCTGGCCCAGGGATTCGAAGTTGCGCAGCTTGTCGCGCCGAACCAGGTCGGGGCGCAAATGCATCATCATCGAGGTTTCCACCGAGCCGCCATGGATGCCGTGGCGCAGCTCCTCGGCCGGAAACAGCCCGTCGGGCACGCCGAAGGAATACCAGCTCGACGCCACCGCGATCATGCCCAGGCGCACGCGCAGCTCGCGCGCGACGATTTCCATCACCTGCGACTGGCCGCCGTGGCTGTTGAACAGGACCAGCTTGCGCACCCCGGCCCGGTGGACCGACTCGCCGATCTCGGTCCACAGCCGCGCCAGAGTCTCGGCCGACAGGGTCAGCGTGCCGGGAAAAGCCAGATGCTCGTTGCTCTTCCCCACCGCCTGGGTCGGCAGGACTATGATCGGCAACTTGGCCGGCATCCGCTCCAGCGCGCGGGCGACGATGCCGTCCGCGATGCAGGCATCGACCACCACCGGCAAATGCGGTCCGTGCTGCTCGACCGCCGCCACCGGCAGCACCGCGATCGCCCGTCCGGCCGGCAGCGCCGCGAAATCCTCGGTGGTCATCTCCACCCACAGGCGGCGGGGCAGTCCCATGGCAGCTACTCCATCGCCTCAGGCGCGGGCGGCATAGACCTCGATCTCGACCAGCCAGGCGGGCTGCGCCAGGCCCGCGACGACCAGCAGGGTCGAGGCGGGAAGATACCCCGCGAGAACCCGCTCGCGCACCTCGCGCAAGGCCCGCAGGTGCTCGGGACCGACGGAATAGGTCGTCAGCTTGACGATATCCGTCAGCCGCATGTCGGCGCTTTTCAGGATGGCCTGGATGTTGCCCCAGATGATCTCGGCCTGCTCGCGCGCGTCGTGCCCCACGCGGCCGTCCGGATGCACGCCAACCTGCCCGGAAATGAACAGCCAGCGGGCATTCGCCGGCGCCTCCATGCCATGCGCGTACAGCGCGGCCGGCGGCGCGATCATGGGCGGCGTGTGGGCCTTGAGCATTGCATCGACTCCTATCGCACTTCGATACCAACAGATTGAAACAGCTACTCTTTCTCCACAAGCAGCCGGCTTGACAATCAACCGTCGCGGTCCCTAGGTTCGTTTGGGGAAACGAACGACGTTCAAATAGATGAACACCGAGGTCAAGTCGGCCGCGCGGGTGCTGGAGCTGCTGGAACTGCTGGCACGCTGCCCCGCGCCCATCGGCCTCAAGGACGTCGTCGCCACCCTCGCCTTCCCCAAGAGCAGCGCCCACGGCCTGCTGCAGACGCTGGTGGCGCGCGGCTATGCCGAGCGCGACGGCGCCGACCGCTATGCCTTGCACGAGTCGTTCCGGCAAACGCCCGGCTGGATCGGCGGCAGCGAGGCGCAGCTCCTGGCCCTGGCGCAGCCCATCATGGACCAGTTGCGCGACGAGCTTGGCGAGACGGTCTTCCTGGGCGTGCGCGGCGCGCGCGGCGACGTGAAGGCGCTGGGCAAGGCGGCCAGCCGCGCGCCGATCCGCTACGACGCCGATCTGGCCGGCCTGCGTCCCGCCTATTGCACCGGCATGGGCCGGGTGCTGCTGGCCTGGTGGGACCCCGTTTCGACCGAAGCCTACCTGACGCGCACCAAGCTGCGCGCCTATACGGCGAACACCGTCACCGACCGGGCGAAGCTGCATGGCTTGCTGGCGCAGGTGCGCAGCGACGGCTACGCCGTGCTCAACCAGGAATACGTGCTCGGCGGAACGGCGACCGCGGCACCGGTCCTGCACCGCGACGGGACGGTCGCCGCCGCCTTGAACGTCGGCACGGTGTCCTCGCGCTATCCACAGGCAAAACACCGCATCATCGCCGCCGTGATCCGCGCCGCCGGCCGCATCAGCCAGCGCCTCGGCTATCGCAAGGCGGCCTGAACCAGGAGACATTGAGAGCATGGGCTATCGCATCGGCGTCGATATCGGAGGCACGTTCGCGGATTTCTGCGCGCTGGACGAGAGCACGGGAAAGCTGTCGACGCTGAAGGTCCTGTCCACGCCCGCCGAGCCGGGGCGGGAGGTCATCACCGGCCTCGGCGAGCTGGAGCGGCGCTTCGCGATCAAGCCGGGCGACGTGTCCTATTTCACCCATGGCACGACCGTCGGCATCAACTCCGTGATCCAGCGCAAGGGCATCCGCCTCTGCCTGTTCACCACCGAGAATTTCGTCGACGTGCTTGAACTGGCGCGCTTGAAGATGCCCGATCCCTACCACCTGATGTCCTCGCGCCCGCAACCCTTGGTCACGCGCGAACGGGTGATCCCGGTGCGCGAGCGCATGCTGGCGGACGGCACGGTCAAGGATCCGCTCGACAAGGACAGCGTCCGCAAGGCGCTCGACCGCGCCCGGGCGCTGGGCGCCCAGGGCATCGTGGTCGCCCTGCTCCACTCCTATCGCAACCCGGCGCACGAGCGCGAGGTCAAGCGCCTGGTCGCCGAATGGGCGCCGGAGATGCCGGTCTACTGCTCCAGCGACGTGTGGCCGATCATCCGCGAGTACGAGCGCACGACGACCGCGACCATCCACGGCTACGTGCAGCCGCGCATCACCCAGTACCTGACCTCGCTACAGGCCGCGCTCAAGCAGGCGGGCGTCATGGCCGAGGCGATGGTGACCAAGTCGAACGGCGGGGTGATGACCGCCGAGCTGGGCAAGCAGTCCTGCCTGCAGATGCTGCTGTCGGGCACCGCGGCGGGCGTGATCGGCGCCGGCTTCGCCGCGCGCCAGGCCGGGCTCGACCGGGTGATGAGCCTGGACATCGGCGGCACCTCGGCCGACGTGGCGATCATCGTCGACGGCACGCCCAGCTACGGCACGGGCGAGACGGTCGGCGAGTTTCCCATCTTCATTCCCACCGTTTCCGTGACCTCGATCGGCGACGGCGGCGGCTCGATCGCGACCGTGGACGATTTCGGCGCCCTGAAGGTGGGGCCGGAGAGCGCCGGCTCGACCCCTGGGCCAGCCTGCTATGGCCGCGGCGGCACCCGCCCGACCATGACCGACGCCTTCGCGGTCTGCGGCTTCATCGGCCACGGCAACCTGGGCTACGACGCGGTGACGGTCGACCTGGACAAGGCGCGCGCGGCGATCGGCACGATCACCGGCAAGCTGGGCCGCGACGCCGAGCAGACCGCCGAGGCGATCATCCAGGTGGCGGTCGCCGGCATGTACCGCGAGGTCAGCAAGCTCGCCTCGCGCCAGGGCGTCGATCCGCGCGACTTCGCGCTGCTGGCCTTCGGCGGCGCCGGCCCGATGCTGGGCTGCTTCCTGGCACGCGAGCTGGGCATGGGCAAGGTGATGATCCCGACCACGCCCGGCGTATTGTCGGCGCTGGGCGGTCTGATCGCCGACATCAAGAACGACTTCATCACGACCGCTTACTACATGCTGGCGCCCGAGGAGACCGGGCGCCTGAAGCGCGAGTTCGACGCCCTGGCGCGCCGGGCCAAGGCCTGGATCGCCGAGGAGCAGAAATTCGCCGGGCCGCACGTCCTTCAGCCCTCGGCCGACATGCGCTATCGCGGACAGTCCTTCGAGATCGAGGTGCCGCTGAAGCTGGAATGGCTGATGGCGGGCGAAGTCGACAAGATCGCCGCCGCCTTCCATGCCGAGCACGACCGGCTCTACGGGCACAGCGACGCCGGCGACGCGATCCAGATCATCAGCCTGCGCATGGTCGTGGTGGGCGCCTCGCCGCAGCCCAAGCTGCCGGTGCAGGACAAGCGCACCGATGCGCCGAAGCCGGCGAAGCGGATCGAGGTATGGATGGACGGCAAGCGGCAGACGGTGCCGCTCTACCGCCGCGCCGACCTGGGCCACGGCCACCGCTTCGCCAGCCCCTGCGTCATCGTGCAGGAGGACAGCACCACCTGCGTCCCGGCCGGGTTCGACGGCTCGATCGACGCCAACGGCAACATTCTTTTGAGCCTGAGGGCCTAGGGGTAGGAAATGTCGATCGACAAGGTAACGCTGCAGGTCTTCGCCAATCATGCCCAGGCCGCGGCCGACAGCATGGCCTTCACGCTGTTCCGCACGGCGCATTCGACCTTCGTGAAGGAGACCGAGGATTTCACCACGGGCCTGACGACGCCGGACGGCATGACCTTCGCCAGCCCGCGCGACCTGGGCGCGACGTGGTTCATCGGCCTGGACTACGGAAATGCCATCAAGCTGATCAAGGACTACCGGCCGGGCGACATCTGCGTCACCAACGATCCCTATAGCGGGTTCGTGTGCACGCACACGCCCGACCTGCACATGTGGAAGCCGATTTTCTGGCAGGACAAACTGGTCGCCTTCGCGGTCAGCCACATCCACAACACCGACGTCGGCGGCGCGGTCCCGGCCTCGCTGTCGCGCCAGCTGACCGAAATCCACCAGGAGGGAATCCGCATCCCGCCGGCGAAGATCTACGAGGAAGGCAAGCTCAACCAGCCGCTGCTCGACATCATGTTGACCAACGTGCGCATGCCCGAGCAGAACCACGGCGACCTGAAGGCCCAGATCGCCGCCATGAACACCGGCGAGCGCAAGGTCCACGACATGTGCCGCAAGTTCGGCGGCGACATCTTCCAGCAGGGCGTGAAGGACCTGCTCGACCTGGGCGAGAAGCAGGCGCGCAGCCTGATCTCCCGCATCCCGGACGGCGACTACTTCTTCGCCGACTACCTGGACGAGGACGCGCCGGGCGGATTGCCCGTCCGGCTGGCCTTGACCTTGAAGATCAAGGGCGACGAGGCGGTGCTCGACTTCACCGGTTCCGATCCGCAGCTCCTGTCCTCGTTGAACGTGCCCACCGGCGGGTCCGAGCGCCACATCCTGCTGATGGTCGGCTACAACTACTGCCTCTATTCGATCGACCCCTCGATCCTGCTGAATGGCGGAATTACCCGCCCGGCGCGATGCGTCATTCCCGAGGGCACGATCCTGAACCCGAAATTCCCCGCCGCCGTGGGCATGCGCAGCATGACTTGCGGACGGCTGCAGGGTGTCACCATCGGCGCGTTCCAGGCGGCCGTGCCGGACCTTCTGCCCGCGGGACCGGCGGGCAGCAGCGCGATCATGAACGTGAAGACCATCGACAACACGACCGGACGCCTGCTGATGGCCTCGATCGACCCGATCACCGGCGGCGCCGGGGGCTGGTCGGGCAGCGACGGGGCGGACGGATCGGGCGCGAACTCCAGCTTCCTGAAGAACACGCCGGTGGAGATCAACGAGGTCGAGGTGCCGATCCATATCGAACGCTACGGCCTGATCCCCGACTCCGGCGGCGCCGGCAAGCACCGCGGCGGGCTGGGCACGTTCCTGGAGTTCCAGGTCTTCGCGCCCAATACCGTCGTCACGGCGCGCAACCGCGACCGCACCCGCTTCGCCGCCTGGGGCGCCAATGGCGGCCGGCCGGGCGCCACGTCGGCTTTCTGGCGCAACAAGGGCAGCAGCAAGGCCGTCGACCTGGGCAACACCGACGTCGTGGCGCTGGACCCGGGCGACGTGATCCTGGTGGAGGGCTGCGGCGGCGGCGGCTGGGGCAACCCCTGGGAGCGCGACGCGGCCGAGGTGCTGTTCGACGTGCAGCAGGGCAAGGTGTCGGTCGCTTCGGCCGAGACGTTCTATGGCGTCGTAATCCGCGACAATGCCGTCGACGCGGCGGCGACCGCCGTGGCGCGGGCGCGGCTGTCGGCGGCCAAACGCAGCCCGGCGCACTTCAACTACAACGACAGCCGAAACGAGTACGAACGCGCCTGGACCGACGCCAACTACGCGGCGCTGGCGGAGCTGTTGCAAACCCTGCCCGTCCATTGGCGCCACTTCCTGAAGAAGCGGGTCTTCGAGGAGGTGGCCAGCCTGCCCGCGGCCGAGCGGCGCGGCGACGGGCGCGAGGTGCGCAAGGCGTTTGCGATGGCGGTCCAGGAATTCCCGCAGCTTCGGCCGCACCGCGCGGCGGAATAGCGGCGGACGTGGACATCCGCTTCGAAGGCAAGACGGTCGCCGTGACCGGCGCCGCGCGGGGCATCGGAGGCGGCATCGTCGCGGGGTTCGCCGAGCGCGGCGCCAAGGTCTGGGCCTGCGACCTGCTGGCCGACGAGCTGGGCAAGCTGAAGGAGCGGGTGACGCCCGCGCGCGGCGGCAGCGTCGAGACGCGTGCCGTCGACCTGTCCCGGTCGGACCAGGTCAACGGCTTCGTGCGCGAGGCCGAAGGCGCGGCCGGCGCCCTCGATGTCCTGGTGCATGTCGCGGGCGGGGTGCGCGGCCAGGCGAAGCAGCCGGTGGAGACCGTCAGCGACGCGGACTGGGAAGCCATTCAGGACGGCAACCTGACCAGCGCCTTTTACGCCGCCCGGGCCGCGGTGCCGGGGATGAAGCGCCGGGGCGACGGACGGATCGTCGTGATATCGAGCCGCGCCGGCCTGGGCGTAAGCCTCACCGGCATCCAGTCCTACGCGACGGCCAAGGCCGGCCAGATCGGACTGGTGCGCCAGCTTGCCCATGAGCTGGGGCCGTTCGGCATCACCGTCAACGCGGTCGCGCCGGGCTTTCTGCGAACCAGCCCGGACTACGAACGCCAGTGGCAGTCCTATGGCGAGGCGGGTCAGAAGGCGATGATCGAGCGCGTCGCCATGCGCCGGCTGGGCGAGCCGCGCGACATCGCCCATGCGGTAATGTTCCTGGCCTCGCCCTATGCATCGTGGATCACCGGCCAGGTCCTGCCCGTCACGGGCGGACCCATCGCGTAACGAAGGAAACAGGAGGAGGGAGACATGAAGAAGACCATCATCGGCCTGATCGCCGCGCTGGCGGCCGCGGCGGCGCCCGCCATGGCGGGCGCCCAGGGCAAATACGTCCACGCCAACAACAGCGGTTACGACAACCTTGACCCGCACGCGATCTACGACGTCGGTCGCGCGGCCTCGCGGATCAACTTCTACGACGGGCTGTATCGCTGGGTCGACAATCCGCCCAAGCTGATCCCCTGGCTGGCCGAGAGCAATACGGCGTCGGCTGATGGCAAGACGTGGACCTTCAAGCTCAAGCAAGGCGTGAAGTTCCACGACGGCAGCGAGATGACCTCGGCCGACGTGCTCTATTCGATCGAGCGGATGCTGGCGACCAAGAAAGGCGCGTCGTCGCTGTTCATGCCGATCATCGATCCCGGCTCCACCAAGGCGCCGGACAAGTACACGGTGGTCTTCAACCTGAAAGAGGCCTCCGCCATCTTCCTGGCGACCGTGCCGGAGATCCTGATCGTCAATGCCAAGCTGGTGAAGGCGAACGAGAAGGACGGCGACTGGGGCCAGGCGTGGCTGGCCAAGAACGTCGCCAGCACCGGGTCCTACAAGCTCAAGCGCTACGATCCCGCGATCGGCTTCGTCGGCGAGCGGTTCAAGGAACACTTCGCCGGCTGGGGCCCGAAGGCCTTCGACGAGATCGAGTTCCGCACGGTGCTGGAGACCAACACCCGCGTGCAGGGCCTCATCAAGGGCGATTTCCAGGGCACCGACGGCTACCTGCCCTACGACCAGATCCTGCGCCTGAAGCAGGAAAAGAACGTGCAGATCCTCGAGCAGGAATCGATGCGCGTCTTCTACTTCTCGGTCCATAACGGCCGCCCGCCGCTGAACGACGTGCATTTCCGCCGCGCGCTCGCCTATGCCTTCGACTATGACGGCTTCATCAACGACATCCTGAAGGGCGCCGTCGCGCGCAACCCCGGCCCGAACCCGAACAACCTGTGGGGCGCGCCGAAGGACCTGAAGGGCTTCACCTTCGACCTGGAAAAGGCCAAGGCCGAGCTGGCGCAGGTCAAGGAGCCGATCCGGCCGATCACGATCGGCGCGCTCGCGGGCTTCAGCGAGAGCGAGCAGTCGGCCACCTTGCTGCAGAACGCCGCCAAGAAGGTCGGCATCGAGATCAAGATCGAATCCGCGCCCTGGCAGGTGATCCAGAGCCGCATGCAGGACCGCGAGAAGAACTACGATCTCGTCCCGCTCTGGAAAAGCACCTACTACGTCGACCCCAACAACTGGGTCGGCGAGTTGTACGGCTCGCGCTACCTGAACACGCGCAACTATTCCTACAACAATGATCCCGAGCTGGATAAGTGGATCAACGAGGCGCTGGCGACCACCGACCAGGCGAAGCGCCAGGAGCTCTACGAGAAAGCCGCGCGCAAGGTGACCGACGAGGCGATGGGCATCTTCGTCTACAACACGAAATGGTACGGACCCTACGCCGCCAACGTCCAGGGCATCCGCTTCTGCCCGATCGGCAGCGGCCAGGACATGCGCTGGGCCTCGTTCAAGTAGCCCTCTGATCGCTGGACAGGCGGTGGCCGCTGCGATGCGCCGGCCACCGCCGCATCGCCGCGAGGGTCCGCATGCGCCGTCTTGAAATGGTGCTGTCGCGACTTGCCTGGTTCTTCCCGACCATGGCGGGGCTGATCGTCATCGTCTTCCTGATCTCCAACGTCATCCCGACCGACCCCGTGCGCATCGTCGCGGGCGAGAACGCGACGGCCGAGCAGGTCGCCGCGCTGCGCGTCAAGCTCGGCTACGACAAGCCCGTCGCGGTCCAGCTCCTGAACCATTTCCGCGACGTTCTGTCCGGCAATCTGGGGGTGAGCATCTACACCCAGCGGCCGATCTCCGAGGACCTTGCCAAGCGCCTGCCCGCCACGCTGGAGCTGTCGATCACCGCCCTCACCCTGGCGATCCTGCTGGGCATTCCGCTCGGCGTCGTGTCGGCGCTGCGGCGCAATGCCTGGATCGACCACCTGCTCCGCGTCCTCAGCGTCTCGGGTCTCGCCATCGCTGCCTTCTGGCTGGCGATGGAATTGCAGTTCCTGTTCTCGATGAAGCTGCGCCTGGCGCCGCTCAACGGCCGCATCGACGGTTTCGGGCCGGAGCCCTATACCGGCTTCTACGTGCTCGATTCCCTGATCGGCCGCGATTGGGAGTCGCTGCGGAGCGCATTGTCGCATCTGGCGCTTCCCGCGCTGACCCTGGCCTTGCCCGCCGCCGCCACGATCCTGCGCTTCGCGCGCGCCGGCGTGCTCGAGGTCATCAACAGCAACCACGTGCTTTACCAGCGCGCGATGGGCGTCCCGCCCAGGCTGATCGTGTGGAAATACGTGCTGCGCAACGCGCTGATCTCGACCGTTACCCAGATCGGCCTGATCTTCGGCGTGCTGCTGACCAACGCCGTGGTGATCGAGACCGTGTTCGACTGGCCGGGCCTCGGCAGCTTCGCGGTGCAGTCGATCCTGCAATCCGACCACAAGGCGATCATCGGCTTCACCATCTGGACCGGCGGCCTGATCGTCGTGGTCAACCTGCTGGTCGACTTGCTGCATTCGGTCATCGATCCGCGGGGCGCGCGATGAGCGGATCGTGGCGCCGCACGGCTGCCCGCTTCCTCGGCGACCGCGCCGCGCTGCTGGGCGCCAGCCTGATCCTGCTTCTGATACTGGCCGCCGTCTTCGCGCCGATCCTGTCGCCCTTCCCGGCGGACGTGGCGGAATTCCACACCGCCAACCGGCTGCGCCCGCCGGACGGCATGAACTGGCTGGGCACGGACCGGATGGGCAGCGACCTGCTGAGCCGCATCCTGTTCGGCGCGCGCATTACCATCTCGATCGCGCTGATCGCGGTGGGCAGCGCGGTCCTGCTGGGCGTGCCGGTCGGGCTGGTCGCCGGCTACTACGGCGGCTGGCCCAGCGATCTTCTGATGCGCGTCTCCGACATCTTCCTGGCCGTGCCGCAGATCGTGCTTGCGATCGCCATCGCCCAGACCCTGGGACCGTCGATCGAGAACGTGATCCTGGCGCTCAGCATCACCTACTGGCCGTTCTGGGCGCGGCTGGTCTATGCCGAGACGCGCTCGGTCAAGAACGAGGTGTTCGTCGAATCGGCCATCGCGCTGGGCGCTTCCTCCGCGCGGGTCATGGCGATGCACATCCTGCCCAACATCGCGTCGGCGATCATCGTACGGACCTCGATCGGCATGGGCGCGACGATCCTGACCGCGGCCGCGCTGGGCTTCCTGGGGCTCGGCGCCCCGCCGCCCGCGCCGGAATGGGGCCGGATGATCGCGGAGTCGCGCGAATTCCTGCCCGAGGCATGGTGGTACGCGACCGCGCCGGGCATCGCCATCTTCATGGTCGTGATGGGATTCAACCTGCTGGGCGACGGGCTGCGCGACATACTGGACCCGCGCATCCGCCGGGCGGTGGGCCGCCATGCCTGAGCTGCTGGCGGTCGAGGACCTGTCGCTCGGCTTCCGCACGGATGCCGGCCTCGCCCGCGTGCTCGACGGGGTCAACCTGGCGATCCAGCCGGGGCAGATCATGGGGCTTGTGGGCGAAAGCGGCTGCGGCAAGACCACGCTCGCCCGCGCCATCCTCGGCATCCTGCCGCGTCACGCCGCCCGGATCGAGCACGGCCTGATCCGCTTCGAAGGAGCCGACCTGCTGTCGACCGACGATGCGACCCTGAACGAGGGCGTGCGCGGCAAGGCGATCACCTTCATCCCGCAGGACCCTTTCACCTCGTTCAATCCGGTCTTCCCGATCGGCACGCAGATGATGGAGATCATGCGCTGGAAGTCGCCGCGCCGCGCGCAGGACGGCGGCGGCAACACGCGCGCCCGCCGCGCGGCCGACCGCGACGCCGTGCTGGCGATGCTCGACGCCGTGCAGCTTCCGCAACCTCGCCAGGTGCTGGAGAAGTATCCCCACGAAGTCTCGGGCGGCCAGCGCCAGCGCCTGATGATCGCCATGGCCCTGCTGCCCGAGCCGCGGCTGGTGATCGCCGACGAGCCCACCACGGCGCTCGACGTGACCATCCAGGCGCAAATCCTGAAGCTGCTGCGGCGCCTGGCGACCGAGCGCGGCGTGGCCGTGCTGCTGACCACGCACGACCTCGGCACGGCCTACGAGATCTGCGACGCCATCACCGTGATGTATGCCGGCCAGGAGGTCGAGGCGGCGCCTACCGACGCCTTCTTCCGCCGCCCGGCGCATCCCTATACCGCGCGGCTGCTGGCGAGTCTGCCGCGCGCCGACGGCAAGGTGCTGGGCATCCCGGGCGAGGTGCCGAACCTGCTGGCGCCGCCCGGGGGCTGCCGGTTCCACCCCCGCTGCGACCGCGCCGAGCCCGCGTGCAGCCGGTCCCGCCCGCCCGTCACCCTGCCCGGCCAAGGCCACGCCGTGCGCTGCTACCACCCGCAGGCGTGAGCGCGATGGACCCGATCCTCAGCGTGCGGGACCTGCGCCGCTACTTCCCGATCCGCGGGCCCTTCAACCGGCGGCTGGGATGGATCAAGGCGCTGGACGACGTGTCCTTCGACCTTATGCCGGGCGAGATCCTGGGCCTGGTGGGCGAGAGCGGCTGCGGCAAGTCCACGCTGGGCAAGACGCTAATGGGCATCCACCAGCCCGATTCCGGCAGCATAAGGTTCGAGGGCGCGGAGATCGCCGGCGTGGCCCCGCGCAAGAATCGCCACCTCCGGCGGCACTTGCAATACGCCTACCAGGATCCCGGCACCTCGCTCGACCCGCGCTGGAAGATCGGCTCGTCGCTGCACGAGCCGCTGATCATCCACACCGACCTCTCGGCCGAGGCGCGCGACAAGCGGGTGCGCGAGATCATGGGCGCGGTCGGCCTGCCCGCGACGCATCTCGACCTCTACCCGCACGAGATCAGCGGCGGCCAGCAGCGCCGCGTCGGCCTGGCGCGCATCCTGACCCTGCAGCCCAAGGTCGTGATCCTGGACGAGCCGACCTCGGGCCTCGACGTGTCGGTGCAGGCGACCGTGCTCAATCTGTTCAGCGAGCTGCAGCGGCGGTTCAGCCTGACCTACATCTTCATCAGCCACGACCTGGCCGTCGTGCGGATGATGTGCCGCCGCGTGGCGGTCATGTATCTCGGCCGTATCGTCGAGACCGGGCCGGTCGATGCCATCTTCGACCGGCCGCGGCACCCCTACACGCGCTCCTTGCTGGCCGCGATTCCCCGGATCGGCGGGGCGCGCGTCACGCAGGATTTCTGGCTCGATGGCGAGCCGCCCGACCCCGGCAACCTGCCCTCGGGCTGCCGCTTCCGCACCCGCTGCCCCAAGGCCCAGGCGATCTGCGCCGAGGAGGAGCCGGGTCTCCGCGCCGTCGACGGCCAGGAAGCGGCCTGTCACTTTCCCGCGTAAGGTGGCCCCCCTCCCGTCAAGGGAGGGGGGACCTAAAGAAGCGGTGAATCTACTCCACCGCGTTCCTGATCAGATAGACGGCGACATCCGCCGGCTTGACCTTCTCGATCTTCATCTCGCCGGTGCCCAGCGCCTGCTGCACCAGCAGGGAATTGCCGACATTCTCGAGCTTGATCTTGAAAATGCCCCGCGCGCCGCGCAGCTTCGGGTAGAAGTTGGGATCGATGGGCTTCTCGCGGGCGGACAGGCGGGCGACCGCCTGCTCCTCCTCGATCGCATCCTCGAGCTTCTGGAGCTTCACCATTTTCCAGTCGGTCTGGCCGGCCACGCGATCGGCGTTCAGCCGGGCCTCGATTTCGGCCGCCTTCCCTTCGCCGATCCCCAGCTTGTAGACATGCTTGCCGAGCCCGACCTCGGCGCCCCATTTCTGCAGGGCCTGGCTCCTGGCCACGTAGATCACCGGCATCGTGCGATCCCCTCCCCGGCTTCGCTGCCGGCATTATAGGGGCAGTACGGCCCGTCGGGCAGACGAAGCGTATCAGCCCGCCTTTTTTGCCATCTGGACGAAGACGCGGCTTTCGTCGCGCACGATCCGGCGACGGCGCTCCAGTTCGGCCGGGGCGGAAACTGCGCGCATCGCCGCGCTGTGCGGCGCGATAGTATGCTGGTAGACGCTCTTCAGGTTGTTCTGGATCTCGATGAAGCGGCCGCTGCCCTTGGCATCGAAGAACATGTCGGTGCGGTTGAAGCCGGCGCGCGCGGCGCGCGCGGAATAGTCGATGTGCCAGTCGCCGCGGATCGGGAAATTCGACTCGTCGATGTCGCCGACGGACTTGAGCAGCCGCGGCGTGAAGGTGAACAGGCATCCCATGCAGTTGTAGACGTCGGTATAGGCGGCGCAGGCGCCCGAGGGATCGACCGCGAGCGGCTGGTTCGCCACCAGCGGCTTTGCCGGCCGGCGCTCGGCGTTGAACAGGCGCAGGTTCAGGTGGCAGAGATGCTCGTAGCCGCTCTTGCGCACCGCCTCGATGTAGAGATCGTCCCAGCCGCGCTGGCGGAACACCAGGTCGTCGTCGATCTTGAACCCGATGGCGAAATCCAGCCGTCGGCACAGCGCGAAGATCGCGTTGGTCTGTCCGCCGGCGCCGCGGCGTGAATTGCGCAGGACATGGCAGTCCACCGGCAGGCCGGGGTTCTCCAGATAGTCGAGCGTCCCGTCGGTCGAGCCGTCGTCGGCGATCACGACCAGCCAGCGATAGGCGGGGTTGCGCGTCGCGGCCCAGGAATCCAGGCATTCGCGCAGGTAGTCGCGCCGGTTGTAGGTGGTGACCGCCAGGATCACCAGGCGGCCGCCGACCGCGAACGGCGCCCTCGCCCCGCGCGTCATCGCCGCTCCAGCACGGTCGGAACCGGGGGCGGCGGGCCGGGGGCGAGCCGGTCGCGGCTATTGGCCGCCGACGCGGCCTGCGCCGCAAAGATCGCCGCCAGCACCAGGCCCAGCCGGCCCGCCGTTCGCGCGCTGGGCGTGACCAGGCGATGCAGCCAGTCGACGAGGCCGCGCCACCGTCGCCCCCGCGCGCGCCGCGGCTTGACCGCCAGCACGGCGTCGCGGATCAGGCGGTGATGCTTCAGCTCCAGCCGTTCCAGGGCCGTGCGCGACGCGGATTCCGCCGGTGTTGCCGCCGGATCGGCGTGCCAGGACTTCTCCCAGAAATGCACCGCCGTCGTCTCGGGTTTGATCGCCGCCAGCGTGAATTCCTCCCGCCAGGAATAGGGATAGAACACGGGCCGCGGGTAGATGCGGACGTCGCCGACGCTTACGCCCCGGTCGTCGTACCGCGCCAAGCCCTTCTCGATCAGCAGGCGCGTCACCAAGCGGGGCGAGGAGAAATTAGCCGGCTCCGAGCCGTCGAACGCTTCCAGCAGACGTTGTCGGCACAGCTCCACGAACCAGTGACCAGGCTCGGCGCCGAACACCGCGTTGTTGATCCAGTCGTTCTCCTGCGCCTCGACCTGAAAGCCCAGGAAGCACCCGTTGCGCAGCATCGGCGCCAGCGGCCGGCGCAGCATGATGTCGGTGTCCAGATAGACCCCGCCATGCGCCAGGAGCTTGACCAGGCGCAGGTAGTTTGACGCGTTTGCCCAGTTGCCCAGCGCGCGGCAGCGGGCCAGGTAGGGATGCTCGAACGAAACGGTGTCGTCGGTCCAGCCGCGTATCTCGAAATCGGGACAGAAGCGTCGCCAGGTCTCGATGTTGATCCGCGTCTTCTCCGGCAAGGGCCGCCCGCCGACCCAGACATAGTGCAGGATGCGAGGGATCATGGCTGCCTCCCTTGCCGCATGGGCTCAGGCTTGCAGGGGCGGCGGCCGGCCCCGCCCCGGATGCCGGGTCAGCCCGTGCCGGCCATGGGCGCGGCCGGTGCCCCTCGAGCGGCCGTCCGCCGCGCAACGCGCCGGGCCGGCTCGCGTTCCGGCACCGCGCCCGGGTAGTCCTCGAGCTTCCAGCGATAGACATTCGTGCGCTTCTGGCCTTCGCCCTGCTGGACGTCGGAGGAAGCGATATCGCTCTCGCAGGTATCCTGGATGACCAGGTTCGGCAGCACGGTAAAGGACTTGTCCGCGAAGCTCCGCTTCACCCGGCAGAGCGCGCCGACGTCGAGCGGCATGTCGAAGCGCTGCGCCTCGTGCAGAAGCGCAGGCAGGACGCTGCGCCGGATTCCGGTCGCGTGCGAGCCGACGCTGGATCCGTTGCATAGGTAGAGGTGGTCGGAGTACTTGGAAATCCACTCCGTGCCCCAGTCGTACTGCAGGGCGCCGAGCTGGAAGATCGACCAGTCCTGGGGCAGTTCCTTGGCCGCCGCCGCGAACAAGGCATCGAAATCGCGGTGGAACACCGCGTCGTCGTCGAGGATCAGGATGGAATCGTGCCCCTCGGACAGGGCCTTCTCCAGTATCGCGATGTAGCTTTTGAGATAGCCCCAGGCGCCCGGCGTGCGGATCGCCTTCGCCTTCAGCTGGCCCTCCATGAAGGCGATGCGGGCGACGTGGCTGTCGTAGTTCTGGTAGAAGTCCCTGGACCGCGTCAGCTTCCGCACGCCCTCCGGACAGGCCACCAAGGGCTGGCGCTGGTAGGCGTTGAACTCGTCGATATGCGGCTTCAGCTTGCCGTCGATCGCCGGGAAACGCTCGTAGGCAAGTCCCAGCCGCCGCATCTGGGCGTCGAACGATGCCAGCCGATCCGGCCGGCGGTCGAGGTTCAGCACGTAGATCTTGTCGAAGAACTCGGCCGCCTTCGTGGCGCGGCGGGCCGGCGCCGGTGACCGGACCGGCGCGACGTAGATGCGCCGCTCGTCGCGCATCACCCGCTCGCGGCGTTCCAGCTCGGCCGGGTCCTTGGTCTTCTTGTAGGCATCGCCCCAGGGCAGCGAGCAGCGATAGGTCGGCTTGTTCGCCTGCAATTCGATGTAGGCGTTGCTGTCGCGCGCGTCGTAGAAGTGCTTTGCGTCGTTGAACCCGGCCCGGCAGGCGCGGATCGAGTAGTCGATGTGCCACTGGCCGCGGATCGGAAAATTCGCCTCGTCGCAATAGCCCACCTTCTCGATCATCTCGGGCGTGAAGGTGAACAGGCAGCCGTCGCATTCCCATACGCCGACGATCGTCTCGCACTTGCCCGAGGCGTCGATATGCGGCGCCGGCGGCGACCAGGAAGGATTGTTGCGGCGCTTCAGGCCCGTGAAATGCTTCCAGTTGCGGTGGCAGAGATGGCCGTAGCCGCTGGCGGCCGCCGCCTCGATATAAAGCTCGTCCCAGCCGCGCTTCACGAAGTTGATGTCGTCGTCGATCTTGAACGCGAAATCGAATCCGATCTTGCGGCACAGGTCGAAGATCGTGTTGGTCTGGCCGCAGGCATAGCGGCCCTTGTTGCGGATGACATGGACCTCGTGCGGCAGCACGAGCTGGTCCAGATAGGCGAGCGTGCCGTCGGTCGATCCGTCGTCGGCTACCATCAGCACCCAGTCGTACTTGGTCGACCGCGTGCGGATGAAGGATTCGATGCATTCCTTCAGATAGTCGACCCGGTTCCATGTGGTGATCGACATCACGATCTTGCGCCGCCGCACGCCGTTCTCCAGGGTCGGCTGCAAGGTCACCGGCCATCCGTCGCGCACCCGCAGGCTCTGCAGCATGCCGGTGTCGAAGGCGCTGCCCTGCTTGCCGTGTGATGCATCGTAGATGTTGGCGACGCCGCCCGGAACCTTGTTCTGCACCAGCCAGTTGCGCGGGCGCGCGACGCAGATCGCCGGAACGTTCTGAAGCTGCGCCTGCTCCATGACCCAGATGTCGGCCATGTTGCGATACTGAAAGATGCGCCGCTCGAGCTTCAGCGTGCGCGCGTCGTAGAGGATGCAGCCAGTGCCAAGCACATGAACCTGGTAGTCCACGTTGTTGTGGTGGACGAAGCGGCGCACGTGGCGGAACTGCTCGTTGTAGTAGGCCGGCGTCGGCTGCTTCAGCAGGATGCCGTGCAACCCGACGACAGCCTTGTTGTCGTAGCGCTTCAACGCGGCGAGCATCGCGGGCACATAGTCGGACGGGTAGATGATGTCGTCGTCGCAGATCAGGTTGAGGTTGAACTCCTTGTCCTCGACCCAGAAGAACTTCCCGGCGTCGCCGTTGTCGCCGTGTTGCTGCGACCGCACGATCTCGACGCGCGGCAGCTTGAGCCCCGCCGGCACGGTTTCGTAGTTGTTCAGGTAGACGCGGATCTTGTCGACGAAAGGATAGAGGCTGTTGACGGCATCGACGACCATGCTGTCCCGGCCCGCGACCGATGCCATCGAAACGCAGATCTTCTCCGCCGGCTCGCCGTTGCCCGCCTGGGCGGGAACATACAGGTCGGCGCGGCCCAGCAGAGTCAGCGTGACGCGCTCCAGGCGGCATTCGTCGCCGATCTTCGGGTTGTCGACCAGCACGCGCAGGATCAACCGCTTCGTGCGCCCGGTGGTCATGAACACCTGCGTGGCGGTACCGGACTCGCGGTCGATGTATCGCGCGGGAGTCAGGTGGAGGTCGTTGTCCGGGTCATAGGCGACCAGGAAAAGCTTGTGCTCGGCGACCTTGAAGTTGCCCGACACGGCGAATTCGTAGAACGAGCCGGGTTCCGCCGCGACCGCCTTGCGCTCCAGGCCGGGCGTGCTGCGGTCCTGCTGCACGACGAAGAGGCCCAGGTCGGACAGCCTGACCTTCTGGTGGTGCCGCCAGTCGCCCCAGCCGTCGACGAACTTGTCCTCGACCACCTGGCCCCGCGGCGGCAACGGCACGTCCGGGCGCTTCGGCGCCGACGCCTTCGCCGGGCCGCCCGGGCGCTGCACGGATTCCGCCGTGCGGACATCCAGCGAGATCAGGGCCTGCACGCTGGCGGCGATGCCGGCCGAGACCTTCTGCAGGGCGCGCAGTTCTTCGCCGATCGCGCCGATCCTGGCTTCCAGCCGCTCCAGGCCTTGCAGGTGGTCGGCGCGCAGGTCGCGCAGGTAGCGGGTCAACTGGTCGGCTCCGTCGGCGCTGGGCAGCGGCGCCGGCGCGTCGGCCATGTCGCCGTCTTCGGGATAGGCGCCGTCGTCCGCGCCAGTCACGTTTTCAGGCAGCGTTTTGAATTCCTTGTCGTTGCGGAACAGGCTGAATTCCACATCGACCATGTCCAGTCGCGCCGCCTCGGCGATATCCAGCCGCCAGACGAACTCGCCCAGCACCGTGCCGTCCATCGACAGCCGCAGCCGCTTGCGTCCCAGCAGCTCGATCACGACCTCGAACGGCAGGCCCATCGGGAACTCAACGTTCTCGATCGCGACCTCCTCGCCCCATTGACCCGCGAGGTTGTCGTTCAGCGCGATATGCCCGGCGCTGACGCGGAACGCCACGTGCAGCGGCTGCCGCCCGTTCTCGTCCATGAAATTGAGGGTGAAGACGCCGTACTGAGGGCAAACCCCGCGCAGATGGAGCGTTTGCGGGGTTTTCATAAGGTCCTTAAAAATATAGGAATTTATCATGGAACGCCCTCCGAGCCGGCGTTCCTTACTTACCGCCCGATTTACTAACGGTTCGTTAACGCACGCTGCGCCGCACACTGAAAAATGTGCCGTTCATGCGTTCGAAATTGGGCTCGGCAGGCGGCGCGGCACCGCGCCGATGATCGGAAACCCTGCCGCTGCCGGTCGGGTTATACCGCCAGCGCCATGCCGTCGCGGCTGGGATCGGCGCCGCCGCTCAAGCGACCGTCGCGTCCGATCATGATCGCGTGCACCGCCGCGAAGGTATAGCTGTAGAAGCTGCGGATCACCTCGTAGCCCTGCTTCTGCAGTTCGCGCGTGACAAAATTGGGCACGCGGTTCGCCACGTCGATCGCGTCGCTCGTCGACGAGAAGCGCGGCGCCGCCACCGCCTCGGCCATGGTCATCTTGTGGTCGAGCGCGTTGAGGATTGCCTGCAGCACGCCCATGGCGATCTGGGTGCCGCCGGGAGCGCCGATCGCGATATGCGGGTGGTCCCGGTCGAACACGATGGTCGGGCAAAGCGAGCTGAACCGGCTCTTGCCCGGCGCGATCGAGCCGGCGCGGCCGGGCCGCGGATCGAACACGCCCATGCAGCCGTTGTACATGAAGCCGAGCCCGTCGGTGATGACGCCCGAGGGCATGCCGAGGGAATGCGTCATGGTCACGCAGTTGCCATGCTCGTCCACGGTCGAGACATGCGTGGTGTCGGCCGCCTCCTTTTTCTGCTGCAGGCGCGGCACGCCGATCTTCTCGCCGCGCTTGATCCCCTCGGCGGCGGCGCGGGCATAGGCCTTGTCGGTCAGCCGGTCGACCGGCACGGGGACGAAATCCGGGTCGCCGACATGCTGGTCCTTGTCGACCGTCGCGCGCTTCATCGCCTCGCACACCACGCGGATGTACTCGGGCGTGTTGTGGCCCAGGGCCGCGAGGTCGAAGTTCTCGAGGATGTTGAGCATCTCGACCAGTATGATGCCGCCGCCCGGCGGCTGGTTGGTCGCGAGCTTCCACGACCGATAGCTGCCCCACAGCGGATCGTTGCGCTTGGTCTTGTAGGTCGCCAGGTCCTCGTAGCTGAGCAGCGCGCCATTCTTCTTCATGTCGGCGGCGATCTTGCGGGCGATGTCGCCGGTGTAGAACGCGTCCACGCCCTGGTCGGCGATCTGGCGCAAGGTCGCGGCCATGTCGGTGTTCCTGATCTTCGACCCGGGCCGGCGCAGCTCGCCCCTGTCGTCGAAGAACAGGCGCCGCCCGGTCGCGGACATCTTCACGCGCTCGTCGCTCTCGACGCGGCCCATGTTCTCGCGCTGGAAGATGAATCGGAACACCTCGGGCCGCATCACCCAGCCCGCCTCGGCCTGGGCGATCGCCGGCGCCATCACCTCGCGCCAGGGCAGCACGCCCCATTCGCCGTGCGCCTCGGCATAGGCTTTCAGGCTGCCCGGCACGGTGATCGACTGGTAGCCGGCGTCGTTGACCTGGCCCTTCAGGATGAAGCCGAAGCCGTCGCGCGCCTCGCCCTCGATCAGGTGCGCCCACATGTCCGGCTTGGCCGCGCCCGGCACCTTGCCGTGGAAGTCGATGCAGCCGTGGACCTTCTTGCCCGGCAGGTAGACCTGCAGGCTGCCGAAGCCGGCGATGCCGGTCATCAGGGGATCGACCACGCCCTGGACCAGCGCGCAGCCGATCGCGGCGTCGACCGCGTTGCCGCCCCGCAACAAGAGCTCGCAGCCCGCCTCGACGGCTTCCGGCTGCGGCGCCACGACCATGCCGTGGGTCATATCCCCTCCCCGCGTTGTCGGCGCCGATTGTGGCGGACCCGGCGGCGTGGGTGCAAGCCCGGCGGCGGGCGGTCAGCCCACCGGCTTCGCCCCCGCGCCGAAGCGCGACACGACGACCAGCAGCAGCGAAACCAGCACGACCTGCAGCACCGAGACCGCGGCAATGGTCGGGTCGATCTCATTGAGGATGTTGTCGAACATCTTCTTCGGCAGGGTCATGTTCGACCCGCCCAGGAACATCGCCACCACCAGCTCGTCGAACGACGAGATGAAGGCGAGGAACATCGCCGACACCAGGGCCGGGCGGATCTGCGGCAGGGTCACGCGCCAGATCGCCCGCAGGCGCCCCGCGCCCAGGCTCATCGCCGCCAGCTCGTAGGCCTCGTCATAGGTCCGCAGCGCGGCCGCGACGACGATCACCACGTAGGGAATGGCGTGCACCGCGTGGCCCAGCACGATGGCGCGCCAATCGCCGATCATCTTCACCTGGGCGAACAGCGAATAGGCGGCGATCGAGTAGATGATCCCCGGCACGATCAGCGGCATCAGCGATACCTGGTTGACCAGCGCCTTGCCCGGGTAGCGGCCGCGCACCAGCCCGAAGGCGAGCATCGTGCCGAGGATCGTCGCCAGCACCGTGGTCGACACGGCGATCTTCACGCTGCGCAGCGTCGCGTCGATCCACGCGGTGTCGTCGATATAGGCGACATACCACCGCAACGACCAGCCGGGCGGCGGAAACTGCAGGTAGGGCGACGAGCTGAACGACAGCGGAAAAACGATCACCAGCGGCAGAATCAAAAAGAAGAACACCAGCCCGCACCACGCATAGAGCGCGATGCGCCACGCGGGAAGTCCCGGCCGGCCGCGGGCGCTCATCCCCATTGCAGGTCGCCCCGGAACAGGCGCTTGAGCCCGAAATAGACCAGCAGCGTCATCGCCAGCAGCACCACCGACAGCGCCGCGGCGAAATCCCAGGCCAGGAACTGGCGCACCTGGCTTTCGATCAGCACCGCGATCATGATCACCTTGCCGCCGCCCAACAGCGCGGGGGTGATGAAGAACCCGATCGACAGGATGAAGACGAGCGTCACCCCCGCCAGCACGCCCGGCAGGGTCAGCGGCAGGTAGACGCGGCGGAAGATCTGCCAGCCCGGCGCGCCCAGCCCCTCGGCCGCCGACAGCAGCCCCGGATCGACCCGCCGCATGACCGCGTAGAGCGGGAAGATCATGTAGGGCAGCAGCACGTGCACCATGCCGATCAGCACGCCGGTCAGGTTGTTCAGCAGCGGCAAAGGCGCGGCGGTCAGCCCCACTTCCAGCAGGAACCGGTTGATCACGCCGTTGCGGCCGAGCAGCACCATCCACGCATAGGTCCGCACCAGGATGCTGGTC
This sequence comes from Alphaproteobacteria bacterium, assembly GCA_020851015.1. The sequence continues at coordinate 22,765 of JADZDN010000196.1, forward strand.
CAGAACGGCAGCAGCACGAAAACGATGCCGATCGTGACCCAGGGCTCGCGCGCATTGGCCAGGAAATAGGCCACCGGATAGCCCAGCGCCAGGCAGATAACGCTGACATAGAGCGCGATCAGGGCCGTGTTGAAGAGGACTTGGACATAGAGCCCGTCGGTCAGCGCCTTCTCGTAGGGCGCCAGCGACCCGCCCTCGACGCTTAAGGACAAGAGCCGCAGCACCGGCCACAGGAACAGCAGCAGCAGGAACAGCAGCGCCGGCGCGGTGAAGGCGGCGGCCAGCACGTGCGCCCGCCAGCCGCGCCAGGGGGTGCGCGCGGGCGCGGCACCGGCCGCGAGCGCCGTCATGTCCAGGCCACCGGCTGCAGGTCGGCGGCATCCCAGCCCACGCGCAGCCGGTCGCCGACGCGCTGCGCGCCGCCGGATTCGCGGTAGGGCCAGCGCACGACGATCTCGAAGCCGGGATCAAGCCGGATGCGGTACTTGACGGTTTCGCCGAGATAGATCACCTCGACCACCGATCCGGCGAAGGCGTTCGCGGCCGTCTCCCCGTCCTTGAGCGCGCGTGGCCGCTCGAGGCGCAGCAGCAGCCCGATATCCCCGCCGATGGCCGCGGCGGTCGCCCCCGCGAAGCGCAGGATCGTCCCGCCTTCGATCGCAGCCGTGCCCGGGCCGGTCGATCGCGCCTGCATCAGGTTGGATTCGCCCATGAAGCCGGCGACGAAGCGGTTGGCCGGTTGGTGGTATATTTCCTGCGGCGTGCCGAGCTGGCTGAGCCGGCCCTGCTCCATCACCGCGATGCGGTCGGACATGATCAGGGCTTCCTCCTGGTCATGCGTGACGAACACGGCGGTCAGCCCCAGCTTCTGCTGCAGGCGGCGTACCTCGAGCTGCATCTGCTCGCGCAGCTTGCGGTCGAGCGCCCCGAACGGCTCGTCGAGCAGCAGCAGGCTGGGGCCGACGACGATCGCCCGCGCAAGCGCCGCGCGCTGCTGCGGCCCGCCGGACAGCTGCTTGGGCAGGCGCTCGCCATACCCCGGCAGGTCGACCTGGCGCAGCGCGTTCTCCACCCGCTCGCGCACCGCCGCCTTCGGCACCTTCCGCATCTCCAGCGGAAAGGCGATGTTCTGCGCAATCGTCATGTGCGGGAACAGGGCATAGTTCTGGAACACCATGCCGATGTCGCGCTTCGCCGGCGCGGCGAAGGTCACGTCCTGCCCGCCCAGGAACACCGAGCCCTGGTCGGGAATCTCGAAGCCCGCGATCACCTTGAGCAGGGTCGTCTTGCCCGAGCCGCTGGGCCCCAGCAGGGTCAGGAGTTCGCCGCGCCGCACCGCCAGGTCGACGCCGCCCAGCGCCACGACCGCGCCGAAGCGCCGCACGACGCCGGCGACGGCGAGCCCTGGCTCGCCCGTCTCCGGCGCCGTGTTTCGCGAGAGGTCCTGGATCGACGGCGCTGCCGACATCCGCCGATGCTACTTCTGCAGCATCCAGCGCTGCCAGCGCTCTTCCATCACCTTTCCGTGTTCGTTCCACCAAGCCAGGTTGGTCCAGAATTGGCCGGGGAAGTTCTGCGGCGCGGTCGGCAGGTAGGGTATCATCGCGGCATCGGTGTATTTGTCGGCCTGCAGGTTGAGGCCCGGGTAGCCGATGATGTTGGCATAGGCGCCCTGGGCCGGGGCTTCCGCCGCCAACGCCAGGAACTTCTGGCCCCAATAGGCGTCCTTGGCGCCCTTGGGGATGCCGAAGGCCGATTCCTTCATCGAGCCCTGGTTCCACTCGATCACGATCGGCGCGCCGTTCTTGATCGCCCCGTAGTAGCGACCGTTCCACGCCGTGCCCAGGACCGCCTCCTTGTCGATCAGCACCTGGGCAGACTGCGCGCCGGTGGTCCACCAGACCGCCACGTGCTTCTTGATCTGGTCCAGCTTCTTGAAGGCGCGCTCCACGTCGAGCGGGTAGAGCTTGTCCTTCGGCACGCCGTCGGCGATCAGCGCGAACTCCAGGTTGTCCTGAGGCGCGTTCTGCATCGTGCGCGGCCCGGGAAACTTCTCGGCGTTCCAGAAATCCGCCCAGGTCTTCGGCCGCGCGCCCTCCTTGAAGACGTCGGTGCGATAGCCCATGACCGTCGAATAGACGCCCTTCGGAAACACGAATTTCCGGTCCTGGACATGCGCCGGGAACTGCTTCAGGTCGATGATCTTGAGATCGAGCGGCTCCAGGAGCCCGGACTGCTCGGCGCGGATCGCGTCGGGACCGCCGATCTCGGTCACCGTCCATTCCACGTTGTTGCTCTTCACCATCGCCTGCAGCTTGCCAAGGTCGACGGGGCTGGTATTGACGACCTTGATGCCGTAGCGCTTCTCGAACTCGTTGTAGAACGCCTTTCGCATGGCGTTCTGCATGTCGCCGCCCGAGTCGTTGATGACGATCTGTGCCGGCTTCGGCGGCTCGCTCTGCGCCAGCGCGGCCGGCGCCAGCAGGGCCGCGGCGGCGGCCAGCAACAGGCCGCGGGACACTCTCCACGTCGCTTTCATCGATCGACCTCCCTTTGCTTGGCCCGCCTTCTTGGCATCTGCGCGGGCCGGTTGCGAACTCTACTTCAGCCCCAGGAAACGCGCCGCATTGTCGTGCAGCCACTTGCGCTTCACCCCGTCCTTCAGCGGCAGCGATCCGATCTCCTCGACGCAGCGATCGACCGGCAGCGCCGGATAGGATGAACCGAAGATGATGCGGTCCTGCAGCACGGAGTTGCCGTACTGCAGCAGCCCCTCGTAGCCCGAATTCGCCACCGCCAGGTATTTCGGTCGCACCGCCACCAGGCCGATCGACACGTTGGGGTGGCGCCAGGCGACGGCGATCAGCTCGTGGACCCAGGGAAAGCCCGGGGGCGAGGCGCAGACCCTGAGCTCCGGGAAATGCACCATCACTTGGTCGAGCCTGCGCGGCTGGCCGTGGTCCATCGCCGTGTCGACCGAGAAGTTCACGCTGGTGTGCAAATTGATCGGAATGTCCAGCTCGATGCACTTGGCATAGAGCGGGTACATCCTGGGGTCGTCGATATCGATCTTGTTCTCGAATCCCTGGATGTTGAGGCCCCGGAGCCCCAGTTCCTTGACCGCGTATTCCAGGTCGCGGATCGCCTGCATGCCCTTGTGCGGATCAACGCCCGCGAAGCCGATGTAGCGCGGACCGTGCTTCTTGCAGAACGCCGCGACGTCCTCGTTGCTGATCTTGTAGCCGAAGCTGGTCTCGATGTCCTTGGCCTTCACCACGACATGCTTCGCGCCCAGGCGCTCGTACATCGCGATATAGTCCTTGAGCGTCTCGGCCGTCGCCGGCTTGCGCGTCGGGGAATCGCCGCTGTCGCGATAGACCCGGCGGTAGTTGTAGAGATGCGGCGCGGTCTTCGCCAGCTCCGGCGACTGCGGAACGCTGCTGAAATCGATGAAGTCCATCACAGCCACTTTCCCGCCACGCGGTCGAAGCTGCCCTGCCGCAGGTCGGCGATGCCCTGCACGAGCACCTGCTTGGCGATCTTCTCCGACGGCGTCTTCGGCAGCTTGTCGATATAGGCGATGTAGCGCGGCACCTTGAACTTCGCCAGGTTCGCCTCGCAGAACTGGATCAGCTTCTCCGGGGGCAGATCGGCCGGCTTGAGGCCCGGCTTCAGCACCAGATAGACCTTCACCTCCTGGCCCCGCGTGTCGGCGGGAACCGGCACGGCCGCGGCCTCCACCACCTCGGGCATGCCGCGCAGCACGGCCTCGACCTCGCGGGCGGCGATGTTCTCGCCCGCCCGGCGGATCATGTCCTTCAGGCGGCCGACGATGTAGAAGTAGCCACGCTCGTCCTGGCGGAACAGGTCGCCGGTGCGGAACCAGCCGTCCTTCAGCGCCGCGGCCGTCGCGTCGGGCTTGTTGTAGTAGCCCTGCAGCATGCCCGGCCCGCGGATCTGCAGCTCGCCCGCCTCGCCCTGGCGGACCGGCTGGTCGTCGGGACCGACGATCCGCGCCTCGCGATACGGCGACGGCTTGCCGCAGGAGCCCGATCCCACCATGTCGGTCGCCTCGATCGGCATGAACAGGCCCGAGCCGATCTCGGTCATGCCGAATGCCTCGCGCGCGACGAAGTCGAAGCGCTCCTCCATCGCGGCGTGGTTCTCCTTGTGCAGGCCGTAGACGTTGACGCGGATGATCTCGTTCTCGCGGTCGCGCTGGCTGGGCGGCTGCTTGAACACGAGCTCCGGGAAAAGAGTGAACTGGATGCGGTGCTCGCGCACCCAGTCCATGAAGCGGCTGGTGCTCTGCCGCCGCGCGACGAACAGCGTGGCGCGCTGCCAGAACGCCATCGTCGTCAGCCACTGGGGGTCCATGTAGAAGTACGGCGTCGCCGCCAGGATGCGCTGGTACTGGCGGCCGTCGCGGAAGGCGTTGACCCGGCCGATGGTCAGCCAGTAGCGGTGCGGCAGCATGCAGCCCTTGGGAAACCCGGTGGTGCCGGACGTGTACTGGATGTTCATCAGGTCGTCGGAGCCAACCTGCGCCGGCGCGGTGAAATCGCTGCGCTCCCCCTCGATCAGCCGGTCCCAGCGCCGGAACCCGCCGTCGCCCGCGCCGACCACGAAGATGCATTCCGGCTTGAGCCTATCGGGCAGCGGCGACAATTGGGCCAGCGTGGGCAGGCAATCCTCGTGGATCACGAGACGGTCGACCTCGCCGTTCTCCATGACATACGTCATTTCCCGCGCGGTGTAGGCGATGTTCATCGGCACCATGACGGCGCCGAGGCGGCCCAGGGCCAGCCAGGTCGTAGGCAGGGCGGCGACGTTGGGCAGCATCACGCCGACATGCGAGCCGTGGCGCACGCCCGCGCGGGCGAGGCCATTGGCAAGCTGGTTCACGCGCGCGCGCAGCCCGGCATAGGTGAACGTCTCGCCGCTCTCGAAGAAATTCAGCGCCTGACGCTCCGGCACCTCGTCGGCCGCGGCGTCCAGCAGCGCCCCGATATTGGCCGGCAGATCGCCGCGCTCGATCGTGCGCCGCCGTTCCTCGACCGGCGGCACCTTGACCGCCAGGACTTCCTGCCTCGACACGCGTTCTCCCCCTCGCCGGCTGCCGCCGCGCCGGCCCAATCAGCCGTCGAAACGAACGGCACGGAAAATTATCCTTTGGAACATTTGTTTCGTCAACGGGATTGCGCAGGCCGCCGGCGCCCTAGCCGCGCTTCTTGTCGTGCCAATAGATCCCGAAATCCTCGCGGCGGTCGAACTCGGCCTTGACCCGGTCGACCGCCGCCTGCCCGCCCCGCGCCACCAAGAGGCAGACCAGGCTTTCCAGCAGCACCATCTTCGGCACCATCGAGTGATAGAACGACGCGCTGGCGTTGGGCACCACGAACACGTGCGTCGCCGGCGCGGCGATCGGCGACAGTTCGTGGTCGGTCAGCGCGATCACCGGCGCGCCAGCCTTGGCGGCGTATTCCACCGCCTTCACCGCCTCGATGGCATAGGGATCGGCGCTCAGCGCCACCATGGCGTCCTTGGGCCCGATATCCCCCATCTCGTCGATCAGCATGCCCATGCGGTCCTCCAGCAGGATCGCGTCGCGCATGAAGGTCCGCAGCCCGTAGTGGAAAGAGCAGGCCGGCGCGTAGGTCGACCGCAGCCCCATGATGAAGACGCGCCGGGCCTTGGCGAGTCACAGCCCGGCCGCCTCGACCGCGCCGGGCTGGATGCTGGTCATCATCTCGGTGATGTTGCGGACCTGCACCTGTCCGGCCGTACGCCAGGCGCGCTCGAAGCCGCGCCCGCCCTTGTAGGACAGGAGCTGGTGCGCATCGGTGGCGTAGCGCGCGGCGCCGGAATGCATCCCGTCGCGGAAGATCTCCTTGAGGCCGTTGTAGCTGGCGAAGCCCAGGTGCTTGGCCAGGCGCACGAAGGTGGCGGGGCTGACGCCGGCGCGCTGGGCCACCCGGCGCAGCGGATAGAGGGCGACGAAGCCCGGTTCCTTGAGCGCGAAGCGCGCGGCGCCGCGCAACTGCGTGCTGAGCTGGGCGTAGTCCGCCTCGAGCCGCGCCCGTACCGATGCGATGTCGTTCATCCCCGCCCTTGCCCGGCAGACCTGCCGCAGCGCGCATTAGGGGCGAGGCCGCGCGGCGGCGTCAAGCCTGGGGCGCAGAACCCGCGAAGCGGTCGACGCGGAACGGCTCGATCGGCAGGTTGGTCTTGCCGCCGGTCACGAGCTGGGCGGTGATGCTGCCGACCACCGGCCCAAGCTGGAATCCGTGGCCGCAGAAGCCGAAGGAATGGAACACGCCGGGCGCCTTTTTCGACGGGCCGATGATCGGCAGTTCGTCGGGCGTGAAGCCCTCGATGCCCGCCCAGCACCGCACCAGCGGCGCGTTCTTCATCAGCGGGAAGATCGCCGCCACCGTGCGGGCGCTCTCGCCCAGGAACTGGAACTCGAGCTCGGTCAGCTCGGTCGCGGGATCGACCCGCCCGCGATGCCCGCCGCCGATCACGACGGTTCCGGACTGCATCTGCTTGAACGACATCTTGCGCCCCATGGAGCCGACCGTGGGGTCGAGGAAATGCGGCATGCGGCCGCTGACCATCATCATCAGGGCCACGGGCTCGATCGGCACGTCCTCGCCCAGCATGCGGGCGATCTCCGCCCCCCAAGCGCCCGCCGCGTTGACCAGCACCGGCGCGCGGAACTGCCCGCCGTTGGTCGTGACCAGCCAGCGCTCGCCGCTGCGCTCGATCCCCTGGACGCGCTGGCCCTCGCGCACGATCGCGCCAAGCGCCTCGGCCTTCAGGCGGAAGGCGGTCGTCGCCTTGAACGGAAACGCGTAGCCGTCGCGCGCGGTGTAAAGCCCGCCGATGCACTGCTCGGCGACGGCCGGCACCAGGCGCCGCAGTTCCTTGCGGTCGATCACCACTTCGTGGTCGTAGCCCAGCGCGCGGACCTGCGCGGCGCGCGCCTCGCACTGCTTGAGCTCCGCCTCGTTCTCGGCCACGCGAACCTGCCCGGTGGCGCGGAACTCGCCATCGTCGCCCAGGTTGGCGCGCATCGCGTGCCACATCTCGATCGACGCCATGGCGAGCGGGATCTCCGCCGGGTCGCGGCCCAGCCGACGCACGCCGCCCGCGCTGGCGCTCGACGCATGGCGCGCCACGACGTGCTTCTCCAGAAGGACGGTCTTCAATCCGGCGTGCGCCAGGTGATAGGCCGCCGAACAGCCGTGCAATCCGCCGCCGACGATGACGACGTCGAAATCGGCGGGAGCGCTCATTCCAGCGTCGCCAGCTCGGAGACCGTGAGCGGCTTGATCGGCGGGCGGATGCGGTAGCTGCCCACCGACGCGACGGGCTTGCCCAGCGCGTCGGCGATGACCTCGCAAACCGTCAGGCCGCACATGCGGCCCTGGCACGGACCCATGCCGGTGCGGGTGAACGACTTCACCTGGTTGGGCCCGGTGCCGCCCTGGCGCACCGCCTCGCGGACCTGGCCGGCCGTCACCTCCTCGCAGCGGCAGACCATCACGTCGTCGGCCGGGATGCGCAGCGCGCGGGCCGGCGGGTAAAGCGCGTCGAGGAACGGCCGCGCGCGCAGATGGCGCCGCCAGGCCGCCAGATCGCCGGCCGCCCGCGCGTCGCGCGTCGCCGCATCGATCCGCCCCAGCGCGCGCGCCGCCTCGAACCCGGCGATGCGCCCGGCATGCGCGGCGGCGTCCGCCCCGGCGATGCCCGCCCCGTCGCCGGCCACGGCGATGCCCTCGACATCGCTGTTGCCCCAGGCGTCGACGACCGGCCGCCAGCAGCGCTGCGCCTCGACCCACTCGTGCTTCAGCGGGATCGCCATGCCGAGCTGCGCGTTGGCCACCACGCCCTGGTGCAGGCAGAGCAGGTCGGCGGGGATGCGCTCGGCGCGGCCGCCCGCGGTGAATTCCACCGCCTGCAGCCGCCCCTTGCCGACCGCGCGCAGCCCCTCGACCGCGCGGCGGATCGGCACGCCGGCCTTGCGCACGCTGGCGATCAGCCCCAGCCCCTTGGCCAGGTATCCGCCGGCAAGCATGACCGCCGGCAGATGCGGCAGCGCCGCCTTGTAATCCGATCCCGTTTCGAGCAGCGCGGCGATGTTCACCCCCGCTGCCACAAACTGCGCGGCGAGCTGCCACAGCAGCGGCCCGTTGCCCGCCAGCACCACCGGCCCCGCCGGCACCATGCCCGATGCCTTCAGCACGGACTGCGCCGCGCCGGCCAGCATCACGCCGGGCAGGGTCCAGCCGGGGATCGGCACCGGCCGTTCCAGCGCGCCGGTGGCGATCAGCACGCGGCGCGCCTCGACCATGCTGGCCTTGCCGTCGCGCAGGATGCCGAGCCGGCGATCCTTCTGGACCAGCCACACGGTCGTGGCCGGCGAATAGCCGGCCTTGCTGGCGCGGAAGCGTTCGACGACCGCCTTGCCGGCTTCATAGGCCGGGCCCAGCACGGCCAGGTCCCGCGCGCGTTGCCCCGCCACGGCTTCGATGCCGCGATAGATCTGCCCGCCGGGCGCCGCATTCTCATCGAAGACCGTGACCGACAGGCCAAGCTCGGCCGCGGTCGCAGCGGCGGCCAGCCCGGCCGGGCCGGCGCCGACGATCGCCAGATCGACCGCGCTCATGGCGCCACCGTGCCGACGGCGGAGGCGACCGGCGCCACCAGCGTCGGGCGCGGCTGGCGGCGCACCTGCATGCCCTCGCGCACCGGCACCAGGCAGGCCTGGCGGTTCGGCACGCCGTCGATCTCCATCAGGCACTCGAAGCAGGCGCCGATCATGCAGAACGGCGCGCGGTCGGCGCCGCTGGCCGGCGATTGCCGGCAGGCCGGGTTGTCGGTCGCCAGCAGGGCCGCGGCAACGCTGTCGCCGGCAGCCGCCCGCACCGGCGACCCGTCGACCTGGATCGTCACCGCGCTGGCGGGCTCATGCAGTCTTCGGAACATCGAACCTCCGGGAATGGAAGGCATCAAAATGCGGGGGCAGGCGCCAATCCGCCAGGTAGCCGGCGAAGCGCAGGGCATGCGCGCCGGCCAGCGACACGCCGCTGTGGCAGGTCGCCACCATGGCGCCGTCATGGCCAGGGACGGTCTGGTAGATCGGGAACTCGTCGGGCGCCAGGATGCGCAGCGCCCCCCAGGCCCGCACGATGCGCGCGTGCTGCAGCCTCGGGAACACGCGGATGCCGTTGGCCGCGATCGAGCGCATCGCTTCCGGGGTCGTGCCGTTGTCGTACCCCACTTCCTCGCGCGAATTGCCCAGCATCACGCTGCCTTCCTCGGTCTGGCGAACGCCGCTCAAGGGATAGTCGAGGAAGGCCGGCAGCCGCTCGGTCACCAGGATCTGCCCGCGCTGCGGCCGCACCGGCAGCTTGAAGCCCAGCATGGCGCAGAGCGGCAGGTTGCCCAGCCCGGCGGCCAGCACGATCTTGGGCGCGGCGTAGGTCCTGCCGCCCGCTTCGACCGCATAGCCGCCGCCGGCGCCGCGGATCGCCGTCACCGCGCCATAGGGCCGGTAGGCATCGCCGAGCGCCTTGTGGAGCGATTTCAGCAGCTGCAGGGGGCTGACATGGCCGTCATGCGGACAGTACAGCCCCGCAACCACGTCCGGCCCCAGGCCCGGCACCACGTTGTCCAGACGGCGGCGCTCGACCAGCTCGCAGTCGTACCCCTTGGCGCCCTGCTGCGCCCGCAGGGCATCGATCGAGGCAACGCGCTCCGCCTGGTCCTTTTCGCCCATGCAGAGCTGGAAGCCGCCCGGCTTGCGATAGTTGCAGTCGATGCCCGTCCGCTGGCGCAGCTCGTCATAGAACTCGGGCCACACGTCGGCGGACAGGCGCGCCCAGTCGGCATAGGCGGGCATGCCCAGGCCCTTGCCTTGGACCCACACCAGCCCGAAATTGCCGCGCGAGGCGCGCAGCGCCACGTCCCCTTCGTCGAGCACCACGACGCGCTTGCCCCGGCGCAGCAGGCCATAGCCGATGGCGCTGCCCACAAGCCCGCCGCCCAGGACGATGAAATCGGCGTCCTCGCTCACGCTGCCCCCTTGCCGGACAAGAGCCGCTCCAGGCCGTAGACCCGCTCCATGACGGCCATCATCGCGATGGCGAGCACGATCAGCGCGGTCGACACCGACGCCACCATCGGGTCGATGTTGTCGGTGATGTAGAGGAACATGCGCACCGGCAGGGTCGTGGTGCCGGGCGAGGCGATGAACACGGTCATGGTCAGTTCGTCGAAGCTTTGGATGAAGGCGAGCAGCCACCCGCCGGCGAGCCCGGGCAGGATCATCGGCAGGGTGATGCGGCGGAACACCGTGGCAAGCGGCGCGCCCAGCGACCATGCCGCCCACTCGCAGTGCCGGGACATGCCGGTCAGGGCCGCCAGCACCAGCCGCAGCGCGAAGGGCAGCACGATGATGACGTGGCCCATCACCAGGCCGAACAGGTTGGCGGTCAGCCCGACCTCGGCCATGAAGCGCAGCAGCGCCACGCCCAGCACTACATGCGGCACCATCAGCGGCGAGAGGAAGTAGGCGACCAGCGCCTCGCGGCCCGGAAACTGGTAGCGGGCCGTCGCCATCGCCGCCGGCACGCTGATCAGCAGCGCCACCGTGGCCGACAGGCTGGCGACCAGGATGCTGGTCCAGAAGGCCGGGATGAAGTCGCTGCCCCAGATCGCCTCGAACCAGCGCAGCGACCAGCGCGTCGTGGGGACCGACAGATAGGACTCGGGCGTGAACGCCACCAGGCACACCACGATCAACGGCGCCAGCATGAAGGCGATGAAGACGGCGTGGAACGCCAGCGCCAGGGGGCCGTTGCGGGTCATCCCTCGAACACCTGCCGGAAGCGGCGCTCGACCACGCGGTTCGACGCCATCACGATTGCGACCATCGCCACCAGCAGCACGACGACGATCGCCGCGCCCAGCGGCCAGTTGAGCGAATTGAGGAACTCGTCGTAGGCAGCCATCGAGGCGACCTTCAGCCGCCGCCCGCCGACGATCGCCGGCGTGGCGAAGGCGCTGGCCGCGAGGGTGAACACGATCAGGCAGCCCGACAGGATGCCCGGCATGGCCTGCGGCAGCACGATGCGGCGCAGCACGGTCGCCTGCGACGCGCCGAGCGAGATCGCCGCCGCCTCGACCGCCGGATCGAGGCGGCGCAGGCTGGTCCAAACCGACAGGACCAGGAACGGCACCAGCACGTGCACGAGGGCCACCGTCATGCCGGTGAAGGTGAACATGAACTCGACCGGGGTCTCGACGATGCCGAGCGACTTCAGCGCGACGTTGACCATGCCGTTGCGGCCCAGCAGAACCGCCCATCCGAGCGTGCGCACGACGACCGACACCAGCAGCGGGCCCAGGATCACCAGCAGGAAGATCGACCGCCACGGCGCGCGCATGCGATGGACGACATAGGCCTCGGGCGCGCCGATCAGCGCCGATACCGCGGTGACGCAGGCGGCGAGCAGGAAGGTCCGGCCGAAGATCGTGTGGAAATACTCGTCGCCCAGGACCTCGATGTAGTTCGCCAGGCTGTAGCCCGGCTGGATGCCCGTCGCCATGGTGAAGGTGTTGAAGCTGAGCAGCAGCACCATGACCAGCGGGACGGCCAGGAACAGCGTCAGCACGGCCGTCGCCGGCGCGCTCAGCAGGTAAGGCATGGCGCGACGTTCACTCATGGACCACGCGCGGCGCCTCCGCGTCCCACGACACGCGCACCTGCCCCCCCTCCGGCACGTGCTTGCCGCCCTCGTTCGGCCGGATCACCAGCAGCTCGCCGATCGCCGTGCCGACCCGGTAGAGCCACTGCCCGCCCATGAACAGACAGCTCTCGACCTTGCCGGGCAGCCCCTCCTCGGCAAAGGCTAGGCGCTCGGGCCGCAGCGACAGGGTCGCGCGCTCCGCCGGCGCGTCGCCCAGCGCATCGATCTCGACCGCACCGATACGCAGGCGCGAGCGGCCGGGCGAACGGCCGATCACGGTCGCCTGGATCAGGTTGGTGCGGCCGAGGAAGTTGCACACGAACTGGCTGCCGGGGTCTTCGTAGACCTCGTAGGGCCGCCCGATCCTAACGATGCGGCCGCGATCCATCACCGCCACGCGGTCGGCCATCAGCAGGGCCTCGGACTGGTCGTGGGTGACCAGGATCGTCGTGATCGCGACGCGGCGCTGGATGTCGCGGATTTCCACGCGCATCTCCTCGCGCAGCTTGGCGTCCAGGCTGGACATCGGCTCGTCGAGCAGCAGCAGGTCGGGCTGCACCACCAGCGCCCGCGCGAGCGCGACGCGCTGCTGCTGGCCGCCGGAGAGCTGCTTGGGATAGCGCTGGGCGAAATCGGCCAGGCGCACGAGCGCCAGCGCGTCGGCAATGCGCCGCGCGCGCTCTTCCGCCGCCACGCCGCGCATCTCCAGGCCGAACCCCACGTTCTCGGCCACCGTCATGTGCGGGAACAGGGCGAAGGACTGGAACACGACGCCGATGTTGCGGTTGTTCGGGCGTATGTTGGCGACGTCGCGGCCGCCGATGGCGATGCGCCCGGCCGTGGGGTCGACGAAGCCCGCGATCATCATCAGCGTCGTCGACTTGCCGCAGCCTGACGGGCCGAGCAGCGACAGGAACTCGCCGCGCTCGACCGTCAGATCAACGCCGTCGACGGCTGCCGTCGTTCCGTAGCGCTTGACCAGCCCCGTCAGTTCGAGGAAGGCCAAAGCCTCAGCGCTCGATCTCGCGCTGCCAGCGCTTGGTCCAGGCCTCGCGCTCCTTGTTCATCGTGTCCCAGTCCACGGCGATCAACTTGCCGACCTGGTCGGGTCCGTAGGGCACCTGCTTGGCCACGTCCGGCGCGAGCTTCGTGTTCTTGTTCACGGGGCCGAAGCCCTGTTCCTTGGCCCAGACCGCCTGCATCTCGGGCGTCAGGTTGAACTGGATGAACTTCTGCGCCAAATCGGATGCGTCGGGCTTCGCGACCGGGCACACCCCGACCATCAGCGCGACCGCGCCCTCTTTCGGGTAGACGAAATCGACCGGAAAGCCCGTGTTGGCGAGCGCGACCGTGCGTCCGCTGCCCCAGATCGAGATCACCGTCTCGCCGGCCTGCAGCGATTCCGACATCTTGGCCGGCGACGGCGGGAAGCTCTGGATGTTGGCCGCTACCGCCTGCATCGCCTTGAAGCCCGGCTCGATGTTCTTCTCGCCGCCCCCGTTCACCCGCGCCATCATCACCAGCGTATGCAGGCCATAGGTGCCGGTGATCGGCGACATCGCCAGCAGCTTCTTGTATTTCGGATCGGCGATGTCCTTCCACGAGGTGGGCGCCGGCCAGCCCTTCTCGCCAAAGTACTTCTTGTTGTAGGTGATGCCGGTGGCGACGAAGCCGGCCGCGACCGCCTTGTGGCCCGGAATCCTGGCGATGTCGTAGAGGTCCTTGTAGACCGGCGCGTCGGCGAGCGGTGCGCAGAAGCCCAGCGCGACGGCCTGGACCATCACGCCGTCGTCGAGGAAGGCGATGTCGATCTCCTGCTTGGCCTTCTGGGCCTGCATCCGCGCCAGCGTGTCGGTCGAATTGCCGGCGACGTACTGGAAATCGACCTTGTGCTGCTTCTGGAAGGCGGGCACGACGATCTCGCGCATCGCCTTCTCGAACGAGCCCCCGTACATGCCGATGGTCAGCGTGGATTGCGCCGCCGCCGGCCCGGCGCCGAGCGCCAGCGTTGCAACCGCGCCAAGAAATGCGATCCGTTTCATTTGCCACCCCTGTTGCTACCGGATGCCTGCGCATGCGGCTTCTTCCCCAAGATCAGCGTCTACCCGCGTCGGCGGCGCGTCAAATCGAATTGCACCGGTAAGCCATAACGAAATATTATGAACAGATGTCCGGGCTGAACCATCGCCAGGTCGAGGCGTTTCGCGCCGTCATGCTGACCGGCGGCGTCACGAACGCGGCGCAATTGATGAATATCACGCAGCCCGCGGTCAGCCGGCTGATCCGTGACCTCCAGGACGCGCTGAAGCTCAAGCTGTTCGTGCGCCGCGGCACGCGGCTGATGCCCACCGGCGAGGCGCTGTCGCTTTACCAGGAGGTCGAGCAGTCCTTCGTCGGGCTCGACCGGATCACGCAGGCGGCGACCGACCTGCGCGGGCGGCGCGCGGGCGTGCTGCGCATCGCCGCCTACCCTGCCCTGGCCACCACCTTCCTGCCCCGCTTCGTCGCCCGCTTCCTCGCCGACCGGCCGCGGCTGGACATCGCGGTGCACGGCGTCAGCTCGCGGATCGCGCTGGAATCGGTCGCCTCCGGACAATGCGATCTCGGATTCGCCTCCGACGTGCTGGAGTTCCACGCGGTCAAGGCCCAGATGATCCAGAGCGCCGACGCGGTCGCGGTGGTCCCGGCCGGCCACGCGCTGGCCCGCCGCCCCTTCCTTCAGCCCAAGGATTTCCGCGGCGAGCGGTTCATCTCGCTCGGCCAGTTCACGCTGCTGCGCCACCGCATCGACTTCGCCTTCTCCGCGGCGCGCGTGCAGCGCCACGTCCAGGTGGAGACCAACCTGACCGAGATGGCTTGCGGCATGGTCGCGGGCGGGCTTGGCGTGTCGATCGTCGACCCGCTGATGGCCGAGGAGTTCCGCGACCGCGGCCTGGCGCTGCGCCCGTTCCGGCCGCGCATTCCGATCGAGTTCGCCGCCCTGCATTCCGAGCAGCGCGTGCTGTCGGGCGTGGCCGAGGAGTTCATCGCGGCTTTCCGGCGCGAGCTGGGCGCGATCGTCGACCGCCAGTCCGGCGAGTTGCGCGTCCTGCAGTCGTAGCGTCCCCGCGCCTCGTCAGCGCGCGTGCCTCGCCGTCACCGGCGGCTTCTCGCCCAAGTCCCAGAACAGGCCGGTCATCATCCGCAATCCTTCGCGCATCAACGGCGCAAGGACGTGCTCGTTGGGCGCGTGCTGCGAGCAGGACGCATAGGAATGCGGCACCCAGATCGTCGGCATGCCGAGGATGTCGGCGAAG
Source organism: Alphaproteobacteria bacterium (assembly GCA_020851015.1). Next base: position 37,817 of record JADZDN010000196.1, read on the forward strand.
CAGTCGTTCGGCAGCGTGCCGCCGAGATTAGGCAGCAGCGCCGGCTTCATGCCGGTGGTCTCGGCGACCGACGCCGCCGCCCACTTCGCCGCCGGGTGCTCGGGGTCGAGCCGCGTCGCGGGATAGTGGCCCTTGCGCGCGGCGCCGAGCTTCACCGCCTGGAACCCATGCTTGTCGAGGTGGCGGCGCAGCGACGGGATGAACGTGTCGGGATGCACGTCCACGGTGAAGCGGATCTGGCAATGCGCGCTGGCCACGGGCGGGATGGCGTTGACCGGGTTGTCGGGATTGCCGGTCTTGAAGGCCAGCACCTCGAACGTGTTCCAGCCGAACACCTTCTCGGCCTCGCTCAGGCCCGGCTCGCCCCACCATGGGTCGATCGTCGGCCCCTCCGCCCCGCCGTCCACCTCGAGCCCCGCCAGCGCGGCCCGCACGGAATTGGGGATCGACTTCGGCAGGATGTCGCGCGCAAGCACCTTGCCCCTGGCATCGACGATCGAGGCGATGGCATGGGCCAGGATCACGCCGGGATTGGCCAACAGCCCGCCCCAGTTGCCCGAATGGTGCCCGCCCGCGCGCAGGTCGACGGTCATGTCGAAATTGAACGCGCCGCGCGAGCCCATGAAGATGGTGGGCAGGCCCGGCTTCAGCCGCGGCCCGTCCGAGGCGATCAGGATGTCGCCGCCGAGCAGTTCCTTGTTGCGCGCGCAGAATTCATGCAGCCCCGGCGAGCCCATGTCCTCGCCGGTCTCCACCAGGAAGACGCAATTGAAGCCGAGCTTGCCGCGCTCGCGGATCACGGTCTCCAGCGCGCGGATGTTGATCAGGTGCTGCGACTTGTTGTCGGCCGTGCCGCGCCCGTACCAGCGATCGCCCTCCACGGTCAGCTTCCACGGGTTGAGCCCCTGGCGCCATTGCGGCTCGAGCCCGCGGATCACGTCGCCATGGCCGTAGCCGAGCATCGTCGGCAGGCCGTCGCCCTCCCGCCGCGTGGCGACCAGGAACGGACCGGCCTCGGCGACCGGGTTGTCCATGATACGGGTCTCGAAGCCCATCCGCGCGAAGCTGGGGGCGATCTCCTGCTCCAGGTAGGCGCCGAGCTGCGGACGGCTTTCGGGGATCTGGCTTTCGGTCCGGAACGCCACCCAGCGCGCCAGGTCGTCGCGGAAGGCGCCGCCGTCGAAGAATCGCTCGGCGCGGGCGATGGCGGCCTGTCGGCTCATGGCGGGGCTCCGGCCAAGGGGATGTGGGCGAGGATGTCCGTCGCGGGACACCCTCGCGCATCGCCGGGCGGCTTTCAATCCACTATTCCACAAGCCCGCGCAAACACTTGCAGGCGTTTGCGCTGTCGCAGGACAAGACCCTGCCGCATCTCGGCCATGCGTCACAAGCATTTGAAGTGCCGCGATTTTTTGGCGCTTAACGGTTGACTTACCAGCACGGACGCATATATTGCACTGCGACAACGATGGTACATCGTACGAAGGGCCGGCGCCGTTGGCCGCCGGCGATTGAAAAGGACTAGATGAGTTTTGAATCCCTGGGGCTAGGCCCCGATGTCCTGCGCGCCGTGGGCGACGCGGGTTACACGACCCCCACCCCGATCCAGGCGCAGGCAATTCCGGTCGTTCTTACCGGCCGCGACGTTCTGGGTTGCGCCCAGACGGGCACCGGCAAGACCGCCGGCTTCACCCTGCCGATGATCGAAATCCTGGGCAAGGGCCGCGCCAAGGCGCGCATGCCCCGCTCGCTGATCCTGGAGCCGACGCGCGAGCTGGCGGCCCAGGTCTCCGAGAGCTTCGAGAAATACGGCAAGTATCACAAGCTGTCGAAGGCGCTCTTGATCGGCGGCGTCTCGTTCGGCGACCAGGAGAAGATCCTGGACCGCGGCGTCGACGTGCTGATCGCCACGCCCGGCCGGCTGCTCGACCATTTCGAGCGCGGCGGCGTGCTGCTGAACGACGTGAAGATCCTGGTGATCG
>JADZDN010000197.1 GCA_020851015.1 Alphaproteobacteria bacterium
TTCGACGACACGCTCTACGGCTTCTGCGGCGATGACGGGCTGATCGGCGGCGGCGGCAACGACACGGCCAACGGCGGCCTGGGCAACGACTGGCTTGAGGGCGATGCCGGCGACGACACCTTGTTCGGCGTCCAGGGCAACGACCAGCTCACCGGCGGCATCGGCAACGACATCGTCCGCTCGGGCAGCGGCGACGACACGGCGCATGGCGACCAGGGCACCGACACCGTGTTCGGCGGCGACGGCAACGACCAGGTCTATGGCGACCAGGGCGACGACGTCGTGTGGGGCAACCGCGGCTGGGACACGGTGTTCGGCGGCGACGGCAACGACACGGTGATCGGCGGCAGCGGCAATGACAGCCTTGACGGCGGCATCGGCAACGACATCGTGCGCGGCGGCGACGGCGTCGACGTGGTGATGGGTGGCGACGGCAACGACACGATCTTCGGCGGCATCGGCGCCGACACGCTGATCGGCGGCGCCGGCAACGACATCATCTGGACCAACAAGGACACCGACAGCGACGTGGTGGTGATCCAGTCCGCGCTGGACGGCGCCGACGTGATCGTCGACTTCCGCGCCGAGGACAAGATCGACCTGACCGCGCTGGGCTTCGCGAGCTTCGCCGACGTGCAGGCGATCCTCACGAACGACGCCAGCAACCACGCCCTGCTGACCTTCTCGGCGGGCAATACGCTGACGATCAACAACCATGCGGCCGACTTCCTGACCGCCGGCAACTTCATCCTTTGACGGGGCAACCGAAGAACCAAAGGGACTAGAACTGGATAGATCGCATTCGCCCGCGATCGTCTCGGCCGGACAGGGGAAACCCCGTCCGGCCTTTTTTCTTTGCGGCCGATCACATCTGCGCGGCGCGTCCCCGCCGCCGCTTGTAATCGCACTGCCCACAGCGCACATTCCCGCCATGCATCGCTTCGCCAATCCCGGCCGTTTTCTGCGCATCGCCGCGGTGGTCCAGCCGATCGCGATGGGGGTCCTGGCCGTGTCGCTGGTGGCCGGGCTCTACCTCGCGCTGTTCGTGTCGCCGGCCGACTACCAGCAGGGCGATTCGGCGCGCATCATGTACGTGCACGTGCCGGCCGCGTGGATGGCGCTGTTCGTCTACACCGCCATGGCGGTCGCCAGCGCCGTCGCCTTGATCTGGCGCCATCCGCTGGCCGAAGTCATCGCCAAGGCTTCGGCCCCGATCGGCGCCTGCTTCACCTTCGTGGCGCTGGTCACGGGCTCGCTGTGGGGCAAGCCGATGTGGGGCACCTACTGGGTCTGGGACGCGCGGCTGACCTCGGTCCTGGTGCTGTTCTTCCTCTATCTCGGCTATATCGCGCTTGCCGGCGCCTTCGACGACGAGCAGCGGGGATTGCGCGCCGCGTCGATCCTGGCGCTGGTCGGCTTCGTCAACGTGCCGATCATCAAGTTCTCGGTGGAATGGTGGAACACGCTGCACCAGCCGGCCAGCGTGCTTCGCGTTGGCGGTCCGACGATCCATCCTTCCATGCTGTGGCCGCTGCTGCTGATGGCGCTGGCGTTCAAGGCCTACTACGTGGTCGTGCTGCTGATGCGCGTCCGGACCGAGCTGGCGGGGCGGCGGCTGCGCACGCTCAGGATGGCCGGAGCGGGCGCCTGAACCCGGGCCGGCGCGGCGCAGGCCAGGGTAGTTTCAACGATGTCAGCGGCTTGGGTGCCCCTCGACTTGGGGTCGCCGGTCGCTAGAATGCCGGCCAATTCGGCCACGGGGCCGGCGGGGTTTGGACAGGCTTGGACGCGCTGACGACATTCCTTTCGATGGGCGGCTACGCGGCCTTCGTGTGGCCGGCGTTCGGCATTGCGACGCTGACCCTGGCGCTCCTATGGATCGTGTCGGCGCGCGCGCAGAAGGCGGCCGAGGCCGCGCTCGACACGCTGCCGCCGCTGCCCGGCCGCGCCGCGCGCGCGCGCATGGCGCCCAAAGGCAAGGCGCCCGACGCCAAGGCGGCGTCGCCCGGAGCGGCGCGATGACGCGCAAGCGCCGGCGCCTCTATGTCGTCGTCGCGGCCATGCTGTGCCTCAGCGTGGCGACCGCGCTGATGCTGGCGGCCTTCCAGGACAGCATCGTCTTCTTCCGCAGCCCGACCGACATCGCCGAGAAGCCGCTGCCGCCGTCGCAGCGCTTCCGCCTGGGCGGGCTGGTCGAGGAAAAGAGCGTGCGCAAATCGGGCGACGGCGCCACCACGGCCTTCCGGGTCACCGACCTCGCGAAGTCGGTCGAGGTCACCTATCGCGGCATCCTGCCCGACCTGTTCCGCGAGGGGCAGGGCGTGATCGCCGAGGGCAAGATGGGATCGGATGGCGTGTTCGTCGCGTCGGAGGTGCTGGCGCGGCACGACGAGAACTACATGCCCAAGGAAGTCGTGGAGGCCTTGAAGAAGTCCGGCCAGTGGAACGACTCGGCGCCGGGCAAGGGCCATCCGGCGATGCAGGGCGCGGCGCAGGGAGCAGCAAAGCCGTGATCGCCGAGCTCGGCCATTTCGCGCTGATCATGGCGCTGGTCGCGGCGCTGGTGCAGGGCAGCGTGCCGATGATCGGGGCGGCGCGCGGCGACGCTTCGTGGATGGCGGTCGCGCGCCCCGCCGCGCTGGGCCAGCTCCTGGGCATCGCGCTCGCCTTCGCCGCGCTCATCTACAGCTACGTCACGTCCGACTTCTCGGTCCTGAATGTGGAGCAGAACTCCAACTCGATGCAGCCGCTGCTCTACAAGTTCACCAGCGCCTGGGGCAACCACGAAGGCTCGATGGTGCTGTGGGTGCTGATCCTCGCGGTCTACGGCGCCTGCGTCGCGCTGTTCGGCGCCAACCTGCCGCCCGCCCTGCGGGCGCGGGTGCTGGGCGTGCAGGGCTGGATCGCGATCGGGTTCCTGCTGTTCATCCTCTTCACGTCGAACCCGTTCCTGCGGGTGATTCCGCCGAAGCCCGACGGGCGCGACCTCAACCCGCTGCTGCAGGACATCGGCCTGGCGATCCATCCGCCCTTCCTTTACATGGGCTATGTCGGCTTCTCGATGGCTTTCTCCTTCGCGGTCGCCGCGCTGATCGAGGGGCGCATCGACGCCGCCTGGGCGCGCTGGGTGCGCCCCTGGACCCTGCTCGCGTGGTGCTTCCTCACCTGCGGCATCGCCATGGGCAGCTATTGGGCCTACTACGAGCTGGGCTGGGGCGGATGGTGGTTCTGGGACCCGGTGGAGAACGCGTCCTTCATGCCGTGGCTGGTGGGCACCGCGCTGCTGCACTCGGCGACGGTGGTGGAGAAGCGCGACGCGATGAAGAGCTGGACCATCCTGCTCGCGATCATCGCGTTTTCGCTGAGCCTGATGGGCACGTTCCTGGTGCGCTCCGGCGTGCTTACCTCGGTGCATGCATTCGCGACCAGTCCAGCGCGCGGCGTCTTCATCCTGATGCTGCTGGCGCTGACCACCGGCGGGGCGCTGACGCTCTACGCCGTCCGCGCCCCTTCCTTGAAGACCGGCGGCATTTTCGCGCCGATCAGCCGCGAAGGCTCGCTGGTACTGAACAACCTGCTGCTCGCGACGGCCACGGCGACGGTCCTGTTCGGCACGCTCTATCCGCTGCTCAGCGACGTGATGGGCGGCGACAAATTGTCGGTCGGCGCACCCTATTTCAACCTGACCTTCGTGCCGATCATGGTGCCGCTGATCGCCGCCATGGCGGTGGGGCCGCTGTTGTCGTGGAAGCGCGGCGACCTCGGTGGCGCGCTGCAGCGCCTGATGGCGGCCTTCGCGATCTCGGTCGCGGTCGCGCTGGCGACGCTTTACCTCGCGCGCGGCGGCCCGGTGCTGGCGGCGCTCGGCCTGGGGCTCGCGGCCTGGCTGTTCTTCGGCACGCTGACCGAATTCGCCGAGCGCGTCCGCCTGTTCCGCGCCCCCCTCAGCGACAGCATCCAGCGCGCGGCCGGCCTGCCGCGCTCGGCCTACGGCATGCTGATCGCGCACGCCGGCATGGCCTTCACGGTCGCCGGCATCACCGCGACGGCGGCGTGGGAAAGCGAATCGATCCAGAACATGAAGCCGGGCGACCGGGCGCGCCTGTCCGGCTACGAGTTCACGCTGGTGGGCGTGCGCCAGGGCATCCAGGGCCCGAACTACACGGCCGAGCAGGCGGGCATCGTCGTCTCGCGCGGCGGCCGCGACCTGACGGTGCTCGAGCCCGCCAAGCGCTTCTACCCGGTGCAGCGCCAGGCCACCAACGAGACCGCGATCGCGACGCTCGGCTTCACCGATCTCTACGCCGCCCTGGGCGAGGGCAATCCGCAGACCGGCTGGACCGTCAGGCTCTACCACAAGCCGCTGGTGACCTGGATCTGGCTCGGCGCCGCGCTGATGGCGGTGGGCGGCGTGGTCAGCCTCAGCGACCGGCGCTTCCGCGTTGGCGCGCCGGCCCGCGCGCGTCGCCCAGCGGGCGCGGCCGACGCCGCGGCCGGGCAGGCCGGAGACGACTAAGGGCGATGGCGGAGCAAGCCACTTCGGCGCCTGGATCGGGCAGCCGGCGCATCCTGCTTCCGGCGCTGGTGGTGCTGCTGTTCGCGCTGATCGTGGCGATGTTCTGGGTCGGGCTCGGCCTCGACCCGCGCAAGCTGCCCTCCGCGCTGCTCGACAAGCCGGTGCCCGCCTTCGATCTGCCGGGCTTGCGCGAGGGCGAGCCGGGGCTGAAGGCCGACGACCTCAAGGGCGGGGTGACGCTGGTCAACGTCTTCGCGTCGTGGTGCGTGCCCTGCCGCATCGAGCATCCGCTGCTGCTGCGCCTGGCGAAGGAGAAGAAGGTCCAGGTCGTGGGCATCGCCTGGAAGGACACGCGCAAGGACGCGCAGGCCTTTCTCGACGAGCTCGGCAATCCCTATGGCCGCGTCGGCTTCGACGGGCCGGGCCGCGTGGGCATCGACTGGGGCGTCTACGGCGTGCCCGAGACCTACGTCGTCGATCGCGAGGGACGCATCCGCTACAAGGTCGTGGGCCCGATGATGCCCGAGGAGCTGAACGAGCGCGTGCTGCCGCTGGTCGAGAAGCTGAAGAAGTGATGCGGACGCTGTTGTCGCTTCTGCCTGCCTTCCTTGGTTCCCCCTCCCCTCGCGGGAGGGGGATAGGGGGAGGGGGCGTGGCGGGTGCGGACGCGGCGGGATCGTCCAACGACTTGCCTTGCGCGCTGCCGCGCACGAACCCCTCCCCCCGCCCCCTCCCGCAAGGGGAGGGGGGGCAAATAATGCGTTGGTTTGTTGCTGCCGTCGCCGGGGTCGCGCTCTTGCTCACGTTCTTGACGGCCCTACCCGCCCTCGCGGTCGAGCCCTACGAGGTCATGAAGGACCCCGCGATGGAGGCCCGCGCGCGCGAGCTCAGCAAGGAACTGCGCTGCCTGGTGTGCCAGAACCAGTCGATCGACGATTCCGCCGCCACCCTGGCCCGCGACCTGCGCCTCCTGGTGCGCGAGCGGATCGCGGCGGGCGACAGCGACCGCCAGGTGCTGGACTACCTGACCAGCCGCTACGGCAGCTTCGTGCTGCTGAAGCCGCCGGTGAAGCCGGCGACCTACCTGCTGTGGTTCGGCCCGGCGCTGGTGCTGGTGCTTGGCGGGGCGGGGCTGTTCGTGCTGTCGCGCCGGCGCGCCGCGGCGACGGCGGCGAGCGCGCCCTTGTCGGACGACGAGCGCCTGCGCCTGGCGGCGCTGCTGGATGACGCGGAGGCGCCGCCCGCCGCCGCCCCGCCGGCCTCCCCGGCTTCCCGGCCGCGCAAGGCCAAGGGGCGGGCATGATCTTCTGGATCGTCGTCGCGCTGCTCGCCGGCGGCCTGGGGGTCGCGATGGCGCGACCGCTGCTCCGGGGCGCGGCTTCGCCGGCGGCGCCACGCGGCGCCTACGACGCCCAGGTCTATCGCGACCAGTTGGCCGAGATCGGGCGCGACCGCGCGCGCGGCGTGCTGAGCGACGACCAGGCCGCCGCCGCGCGGCTGGAGGTCGAGCGGCGCCTGCTTGCGGCATCGTCCGGCGACGCGCCGGCCCCGGGGCGCCCCGGCGGCGGCGCGCCACTGCTGGCGGCCGGCATTGCGCTCGCGGCGCCCGTGCTGGCCCTGCTGCTCTATGCCCAGCTCGGCCGTCCCGGCGTGCCCGGCCAGCCCTTCGCGCAGCGCATGGAACAGCGCGGCGGCGCGGCGCAGCAGAACCCGACGCCCGACGCCCACCCCACGGGCAGCGGCGCCGCGGAATCCATGCAGGCGCTGACCGAGCGCCTGGCCAAGCGGCTGGAGGCCAATCCCGGCGACGCCGAGGGCTGGTCGCTGCTTGCCCGATCCTACCAGCAGCTGGAGCGCCACCGCGACGCGGTGGCGGCGCTGGAGCGCGCCGTGGCGCTGACCCAGCGCGATCCGCAGCTCGTCGCCGCCCTGGCCGAGGCGCGCATCATGGCGGCGGACGGCACCGTGCCGCCGCAGGCCCGCGCCGAGTTCGAGGAGGTGCTGAAGCGCCAGCCGAAGGATGCGCGCGCGCGCTTCTATGTCGCCGTCGCCGAGGCCCAGGCCGGCAAGATGAAGGAGGGGCTCGACCTCTTGGTCGCGCTGGCCCGCGACACGCCGCCGGAAGCGCCCTATCTGCCGATGCTGCGCGAGCGCATCGCTGCCATGGCCGGCGAGATGAAGCAGGACCCGGCGCGGGTGCTGGCCGATCTGCCGCGTCCCATCGCGGGGGCAGCGCCCCAGGCATCGCCGCCGGCGGCGAGCCAGCCATCGCCGCAAGCGCCATCGCCGCAAGGCGCCGCCGCGCCGGAGCGCGGTCCCACGGCGGCCGATGTGGCGGCCGCGCAGAACATGTCGGCGGGCGACCGCCAGCAGATGATCCGCGGCATGGTCGACGGGCTGGCCGCGCGGCTCGACGGCGAGCCGGGCGATGTCGAGGGATGGCTTAGGCTGATCCGCGCCTACAAGGTACTGGGCGAAGACGCCAAGGCCGCCGATGCCGCGTCCAGGGCCGCCGAAGCGAACCCCGCCGCCCGGCCGCGCATCGTCGAGACCGCGCGCCAGCTCGGCGTCGGCGTGGCCAGCGCCGCGCCCGCCCCGGCGGCGGCGGCGGCCGTGCCGCTCGACGCGGCCGCGATCCGCGCGGCCACGGCCGGCCCGGATGTCGCGGGCTTCCGCCGCCGCCTCGACGGCAATCCCAACGACCGCGAGGCGCTGTTCCAGGTCGGGCTGGCCGAGGCCGCTTCCGGCAACCGCATCGGCGCCGCCGAGCTGTGGGGCAGGTTGCTGGGGCAATTCGCGCCGGGGTCGCCCGAATACGCGGCGCTGCGGGAAAAGCTGGACGCCTTGAAACGGGGCGGGTAATAGACAGTTGTAACAATAAGTAACAACAGCGCTGAGCCGTCGGCGAGGGAGGGATTTCGTGAGCGACCGCTTCAACAGCGTCGAGCCGCTGCGCGGCCTGCTCGCGCCGATCCGCGATCGCCTCAACACCGCCGTGCTCGGCGACATCCTCGACGAGATGGGATTGCGCCGGCAGTTCCTGCCGCCGCAGATCCAGCCGCTGAAGCCCGAGATGGTCGTGGCCGGCTTTGCCATGCCGGTGCACGAGATCGACACCGCCACCCCCGACAAGCCGTTCGGGCTGATGTTCGAGGCGCTCGATTCGCTGAAGCAGGATGAGATCTACCTCGCGGCCGGCGGGTCGATGACCTATGCGTTCTGGGGCGAGATGATGACCACCGTGGCGATGAACAAGGGCGCGGCCGGCGTCGTGCTGCATGGCTACATCCGCGACACGCTGAAGGTCATGGCGCTGGGGCTGCCGGTGTTCTCCTGCGGCTCCTACGCGCAGGACCAGCGCGGGCGCGGCCGCGTGATCGCCTATCGCGAGCCCATCCGGATCGGCGACGTGCTGGTGAATCCAGGCGATATCCTGGGCGGCGACGTCGATGGCGTGATCTGCGTGCCCGCCGCCGCGGCCGACGAGTGCGTCCGGCGCGCGCTGGGCAAGGTGGCGACCGAGGCGCGGGTGCTCGACGATCTCGGCAAGGGACTCGACTCGTCGGCGGCGTTCAAGAAATACGGCGTGATGTAGCGACGGAGATTCGCGGAGGCTCCGCGCCGGTGCTGACGGCGGACAACCTCCGATGGTAGGCTCGGCACCAACCCGAAGAAAACAGGGAGAGGAGACGTTCAAATGCAGTCCATGTTCCGCAAGGCCCTGGGCATCGCGGCGATCGCGGGCGCGATGACCGCCATGGCGTCGGTCGCGTCGGCGCAGGAGACGCTGACCGTCTGGTGGGTCAAGGGGTTCTACAAGTCCGAGGACGACGCGCTGTTCGCCGCGATCAAGAAGTTCGAGGACAA
>JADZDN010000198.1 GCA_020851015.1 Alphaproteobacteria bacterium
GGCGAGGCGAGCCTCACCGTAGTTGTCGTTGGCAACTATCAGTTTTAGCCCGATAACGGCGGTACCATGCCGGGCGAAAGTTCCATCTTTACCACGCGCGTCGATCCTGTTTCGCCCCCTCGAGGCCGCGCCGGCAGGTGTTGCCATATCCTGGCCCGCCGGGCGGGGAATTGGTGGAGGCGCCGGGTACTGCCCCCGGGTCCGCAACGCTTATTCCACGGTCCGTTTATCGCCATAGTCGGTTGCCCGACCTTGGTAATATAGGCTGCCCGGCGGGCCGGTGAAAGGGGGGCCGAAGGGCGCCTGCGCGCGGGTTCGGGCGGGTTGGCTTTCGCCCGTCGGCTCCGATAGATTGCCCGCGCGTCGCGATCCCCTGCGTCATCCAACCCTGAAGCACCCGAGCGGACCCGCAATTCGATGGCATTGACCCCGGAACAGGCCGCCGAGATCGACCGGCTGCGCACCGAAACCCATACGACGTTGCGGCCGACCGTGCCGGCGCTGGAGGATCTGCTGTTCCATCCGCTGCCGGCGCTCGACCACGGCTTCGTGCGCGTGATCGACTACATGGGCGACGACGGCGCCATCGTGCAGGCCGCGCGCGTATCCTACGGCCGCGGCACCAGGCGGGTCAGCGAGGACAAGGGACTCATCAACTACCTGATCCGCCACCGGCATACGACGCCGTTCGAGATGTGCGAGATCAAGTTCCACGTGAAACTGCCGATCTTCGTCGCGCGGCAATGGATCCGCCACCGCACCGCCAACGTGAACGAGTATTCCGCGCGCTACTCGATCCTGGACAACGAGTTCTACCTGCCGTCGCCCGAGCACCTGGCGGCGCAGTCCGACACCAACCGCCAGGGACGCGGCCAGGTGCTCGAGGGCGCCGAGGCCCGGCGCGTGCTCGACCTGCTGCGCGAGGATGCGACGCGCAACTACGACCACTATGTCGAGATGCTGAACGAGGGCGCCGACGGCAAACCGGCCGACCCGGCGCGGTCCGGCCTGGCGCGCGAACTGGCGCGGATGAACCTGACGCTCAACCTCTATACGCAATGGTACTGGAAGATCGACCTGCACAACCTGATGCACTTCGTCTCGCTGCGCGCCGACGCGCATGCCCAGTACGAGATCCGCGCCTATGCCGAGGTGCTGCTGCACGTGCTCGACCGCTGGGTCCCGATCACGTCCGCCGCCTGCCGCGAGCACATCGTCGGCGGCGCGCGTCTCTCGGCGACCGGCTTGAAGGTCGTGCGCCGGCTGATCAAGGGCGAGAAGGTGACGCAGGCCGACAGCGGGCTGCAGCCGCGCGAATGGCGCGAGCTGGCGGCGCTGCTCGGCATCGACCCGGCATGAAGCCGCCGAGTCACGATTCCTGGAAGGTGCTGGAGACGCGCGATCTGTTCAGCGCGCCGCCTTGGATCAGCGTGCAGTCCCAGAGCGTGCGCCTGCCGGACGGGAAACGGGTCGACGACTTCTACCGCGTGACCTTCCCGGACTACGCGCTGGTCTTCGCCGAGCGGCAGGACGGGCGCGTGCTGGTGCTGCGCCAGTACAAGCACGGCGTCGGCGCGGTCAGCCTCACGTTTCCGGCCGGCACGTTCAACGACCCGTCCGAGGATCCGCTCGCCTGCGCCAGGCGCGAGCTGATGGAGGAGACCGGCTACGAGGCCGCGGCGTGGCGTTCGCTCGGGCGCTACGTCTCCCACGCGAACGCGTTCGGCAACGCGGCGCATTTCTTCCACGCCATGGGCTGCCGCAAGGTGGCCGAGCCGAACTCGGGCGACCTGGAGGAGATGGAGCTCTTGCTGATGACCCGCGCCGAGCTCTTCGCGGCGGCGCGCGAGGGCGCGTTCAAGCTCGTCAGCCAGCTCGCGATCCTGGGCCTGGTGACGCACCCGGAGATGGGTCGGGCGGCGGGGCCAACGGGTTAGGACTTGGCTCTTTTGTTTGCACTGTCGATGTCGGCGGCCGTAATCCTGACCACGTCGGATGAGTCAATTGGCCCGCGCAGATACTTTGCCTGTACGGCTTCTTGGATCGCCCGGAAGTGTCGTTCAAAGGCGCCTGTGCGTTCCCGAATCGCAACAATGCGATCCTGAACCGTGTTGACAGGTTTGCTGGAAAATCTGGCTAACGCATCTCCTTCGATGACGCAGGTGACCCGCAAGCCTTTGGAAGTGGCAATTGCTTTGAGCGTGTCGCTTGGTGGGTGATAACTTGCACCGACTGCGCTCAATTCGATTGTCAGATTGGGCACCGAGTCTCGCTGGAGCCCAAGCACCTTGAGCGTTTCGTCTCGTGCCAGGGGATCAACCTGTCCGAGGCCCTCTAGGACTAGACGCCGCCATTTGGCACCACGTCCCTCGACTTCGCTCCAAGCATTGCGTAGGTCATCCGGGCGACTGCGCGCAAGTACGAGGAGCAGCGATTGTGCTTGTTCGATGTCCTTGCCGATTTTCCCGCTGAGGGCCGATCGTCGGCGCGCAACGATCAGTTTGTGAAAGCAGTAGCGCTCGGGTGCCGGAACGTTGACCAAGACGCCCGCGCCGTGGAGGACCACCGCCGGTTGAGAATCGCGGATGAGGTAGTCTAGGAACCGGAGCTGCTGTGCGTAGGTGTCCAGAGCGGGAAGGTGCACCGCTGCGTCGCTGTCACGGCCTCTGTTGGGTGTAAGAAACTCGACGCGAATGTCTCCCTTGCCCGTCTTGTATGCCCATGAGCCATCCGAGCCGGGCTTCGGAGGAACGGCATGAAAGGTCGGATCTGCACCACGCAGCGCGTCAAGCAGGCCTTGGACGGAATCATTTACGGCGATCGATACATTTCGATCCTGCGCTATATCAATATCGAGGGTTCCCATGGCGCTGGGAGGCAGGCGCACGCCAAGGCTAGCGCTATAGGTTTGGAACGCGACTGTGCCTACCAGAACACCGCGAAGGCGGAACACGCCCGCGCCGGCCATCGCGGCAAGCGCGCTGCCAATTTCCGGAAGGGGCCGGGGCAAGTTTGCCGACCGAACTAACGTCGACACCAACGCCCGCCGCTCGTGCTCGCTGCCTTTGATCTGTCGATGCCTGGAGATGCGCTCCAGAAGAGCGGCATTTTCGGGGCCGACATAGCGCTGCTTCTTCGTGCCGGATTCTTGAAAATACCAGTATCGCCGGCCACGAATCTCCTTGGACACGAACGTGCCGCTCTCTGAGAAGGCTTCGCCGAAATCGGCGGACAGGCAGCGGTCTAGCAATTCCGCATAGACCGTCTGGTGCATCAAGGGAACGTCGCGCGCCATCGAACATCTTCTATTATACGCCAATCGCTATTGACGTATAACACAAAGCAATATTATACGCAACTCGCTATTGACGTATAACAAAATCTGGTCGCATTGATCGATAAATGATCTGGGCGCCTACTGCATCACGATCTTCGGCGTCCCGCGCCGGCCGCCGGCGAGGCTCTGGTCGATCTTGGCCGACACCTTGTCGGCGATCGCGCGGTAGATCTTCGCGAACTCGCTCTCGGGCTTCGAGACGACGATCGGGCGGCCGCCGTCCGAGGTCTCGCGGATGTCGATGTGCAGCGGCACCTCGCCAAGGAAATCCACGCCCAGCTTCTCCGCCTCGGCGCGCGCGCCGCCATGGCTGAAAATGTCGGAGCGCCCGCCGCAATGCGGGCAGAGGAAGTAGCTCATGTTCTCGACGATGCCGAACACCGGCACGTCGACCTTGCGGAACATGTTGAGACCCTTGCGCGCGTCGAGCAGCGCGATGTCCTGCGGGGTAGATACGATCACGGCCCCGGTCAGCGGCACCTGCTGCGCCATCGTGAGCTGCGCGTCGCCCGTGCCCGGCGGCAGA
>JADZDN010000199.1 GCA_020851015.1 Alphaproteobacteria bacterium
CCCTTGGCCTTGTCGCCGAAACCGGCCCTGAGGTCGGGCGCCAGCCGTTTGAACAGGTGCGGCACAGTCCAAAGCACGATGCCGAGAATCAGAAGGGTCATGGCTGTCTCCCGCACATGTGAACCGAATTCACATAGCCCCTAGCCGCCCAGCGCCGCAATGGCCTCGGCCTTGGCCAGCGTCGCCTTCGCGGTGGCGACGTGCAGGTTCTCGACGATCTTGCCATCGACGACCGCCACGCCCTGCCCTTCCGCCTGCGCCGCCTCGAAGGCCGCAATCTGGCGGCGGGCCAGGTCGATCTCGGCCTCGGTCGGCGCAAAGACCTCGTTGGCGACCGCCAATTGGTCAGGGTGGATCAGCGACTTGCCGTCGAAGCCCATGTCGCGGCCCTGCGCGCATTCGGCGCGCAGCCCGTCGACATCCTTGAAGGCGTTGTAGACACCGTCAATGGCCACCAGCCCATAGGCCCGCGCCGCCAGCAGCGACAGTTGCAGCGCCGTCATCAGCGGCAGCCGGTCGGCCCGGAAGCGCGCGGTCAGGTCCTTGGCCAGGTCGTTGGTGCCCAGCACGAAGCCCGCCATTCGCGGCGCGGCGGCGATCTCGGCCGCGTTCAGCGCCGACAGCGGCGTCTCCATCATCGCCCAGATGCGGGTGTCGGCGGTCTCGGCCCGCGCATCGAGCTTGCGCGCCAGCGCCTCGACATCGGCGGCGCGGTTGACCTTGGGCAGCAGCACCGCCTGCGGCTTCGCGCGCCCGATCTCCTTCAGGTCGTCCTCGCCCCAGGGCGTATCGAGCGCGTTGATCCGCACGATCAGCGCCCGCGCCCCATAACCGCCGGCGCTCAGCGTATCGGCCAGAAGCTTGCGCGCGTTGGGCTTTTCGTCGGGGGCGACCGCGTCTTCCAGATCGAACAGGATGGCGTCGGTCGCCAGCGTCTTGGCCTTCTCCAGCGCCCGTTCCTTCGAGCCGGGGATATAGAGCGCCGAGCGCCAGGGCCGTCCGGACTGGTTTGCCGCCATGGTCATTGATTCTCTCCCTCGCGAGTTGGCGCGGAGACTTCCCGACCTCGGCCCGGTGATCAAGCACTTTGCTGCCGCGCCGCAGCGACGGCCGGGCAAAGGGTGAACGCTGCGTTTACCGGATCGTAGGCCGCGGGCGGCAGCCTTGGCGGTTCGGACCGGGGAAGCGCGGCCGGGCGGGGCCGTCGGAGTTTATTGCGCCCGCGGCCGCCTCTGCCGGGCGCAGGGGACAAGACCCATGAGCAGAGAATTCTTCGCGCTTTCCTTCGGTTTCGCGGTGCTGATCGCGGCTACGCAGATGGCCGAGGCGCAGGCCAATTGCGGCACCCATGACGAGCTCACGCGCCAGCTCCAGGACCGCTACGGCGAATCCCGCCAAACCATCGGACTGGCCGACAACAACGCCGTGGTCGAGCTGTTCGCCTCGGCCGAAAGCGGCACCTGGACGATCCTGGTGACCACGCCGGGCGGGCCGACCTGCATGGTGGCGGCAGGCGGCGCGTTCCAGCTTCTGGCTGAAGAGCCGCCGAAACCCGGCCGGGGCGCCTGAGCGCAAGCGGTCAGTCGCCGCGGGCGACCCGGCGGAAGTGGCGCTTGATCATGTCAAGCTCGGCGCGCAGCAGCGCCACCTCGGCGCGCAGGTCGTCATCGGCGGGCTCGCCCGTGGCGATGGCGAACTGCGCGACCGCCGCGCCGCCCGGCTGTTCGACCAGAAGGAAGGTCGCGATTCCGTCGCCCAGCGCCTCGGCCGGCACCGGCACCGACAGGACCCAGGCCCCCGGCCCGTCGGGCTGAAGCTCGACCCCCGGCACCGCCGCGCCGGCGACCTGCACTTCGATCCCCGGCGCGGCATTGCCGGCAGACCGCGCGCTCAGCCGCCCTTGCCAGACCCCGCCGCGAAAGCCGAGCTTCATCAGGTTCCAGTCGCCCATCATGCCTCTCAGAATACGGCCCTAGGCCTGCGGCTCATCGTCAGGTCGCCCAGCCGGATCGCGTTGTTCGCCGGATCGGCGATGATCAGGTCAAGCCAGATCTTCTCGACCCGCTTCTCGTTGACCTGGCTGTGGCCCAGGTCGAATTCGGTCATCACGCCGCGGCCCGCCGGCAGCGTCATGGCAATCTGCTCGGTATTCGGCCCGTGCGCGATGTTCAGCCGCGCCATGAAGACGACCGGCCGCTCGGCCTCGGCCTCCAGCGCCAGGCTGAACACATGCCGGCGCTGAAGCCCCTCGACCGCGCCCTCGGGCAGGTCCAGCGCCAGCGACAGGAAGCTGCCGCGAAACCCCAGAACCTCGATCAGCAGTCCGAACGGCGCCAGATCGCCGGCGCGGGTGGTCCGATCCTGGCGCAGCGCGATTTCGCGCAAGGGACAGTCGTGAAACAGCGTCACGCCGGGGGCAAAGACGGTGCCGGGCTCCAGCCCGGCCTGACCGCGCGGTTGCACCGGCAGCCGCCAGGGCTCGGGCCGCCACAGCCAGTCGGCGCCCAGCGGCCGGTGCATCGCGTTGGCGCCGACATGCGGCAAGGCCAGCCGCGTCTCGGCGGCGGCCAGCAGCCGGTCGATCTCGCGCCGGGTGCGGCGGGCGCGGGCGCGCAACTCGCGCAAGGACGACAACTCGGCCGTCGGCGCCGCGTCGGCCGCACGTTTCCACAGCCTCAGCGCGCGGCCTTCGGCAAGACGGGCGATCAGTCGGTCGGCGCTGGGGGGCATGGGTCAATGACTTCTTGCGGAATGGGACGGGCAGCTTGCGGCGCACCATCGGCGGAATCAGACCACCGATCAAGCGGCGGGCGTCACGGATTGGCCGCGCGCAGGGCGGCGACGAATCCGGTGGCCAGCGCCAGCCCCTCGTCACCCGCCAGCGGCCGGTCGGCAGAGCCACGCACGGTCAGCGTCACCAGATGCCCCTTCAGCATCAGGATCG
>JADZDN010000200.1 GCA_020851015.1 Alphaproteobacteria bacterium
ACGATGCGGTAGGGCCCGAAATACAGGCCCGGGTTGGTCGGGTCGGCATCGAAGCGCGTGCGGTTGCGGTATTCCACCGGCTCGGCGAAATGGATCGCCTCGATATGGGCGGGCAGCACCTGGAAATCGTTGATCGCGCTGTATTCGTAGGTGACCTTGTCGAAATGCAGCGTGAAGGTCTTGGCGTCCTTCACGTCGAGCTTGTAGGCGCGGCGATAGAACTCGGCGGCGGCCACGCCGCTCTGCGGATGGCGCCCCACCTCCCAGGTGAACATCACGTCCTTGGTCGAGACCGGCGTGCCGTCGCCCCAGCTGGCGCCGGGCTGGATCGTGTAGGTGACGGCGATGCCCTTCTTGCCGTTCGGCAGGTCCTCGATCTTCGCCAGGCCGTTCTCGATGGTCGGCAGGCTGGTGCACAACATGCAGCCGAGCTGCCAGTTCGCGTCGTAGGCGGTGAAGGGCCGGCGCGTCGCCGAGACCACCAGCGTCTTCGCCAGCATCGATTCGATGTTGGGATGCAGGGTCGCGGGATACTGGGTCATGCCGATCACCAGCTCGTCCTTGGCGGACAAGGCGGGATGCGGAGCGAAACCCCAGGCAAGGGCGAGCAGAAGGGCAGCGAGGCGAAGGAATCGAGGCGTCATCGGGCCAGTCTAGTGGAGAATTTGCGGCAGTTCATCCGGCGAACCGGGATCCGCGCCCCCGAAGGTCCCGTTTGGCCGGCGTTGCCTTGTCTTGCTATGGTAGACGGCGGGAAGCGGACGCGCCCGGGGGATTTGCGTGACATTGCCGGTGTTCCACATGATTGCGGGCGGCTCCCGGCCGGTCGCGCCCTATAGCCATGCCGTCGAGGCCGACGGCTGGGTCTTCGTCACCGGCCAGCTCGCCAACGACCCGGTGGATGACAGCCGGCCCTTTCCACCGGACGTCGAGGGCCAGACCCGCCGGGTGATGGAAAACCTGCGGATCGTGCTCGCCGGCATCGGGCTCGGCTTCGAGCATGTCGTGATGGCGCGCGTGTTCCTGACCGATTTCAAGCGCGACTACGCGCGGATGAACAAGGTCTACCAGGGCTATTTCGCCCCGGGAAAGCTTCCGGCGCGAACCTGCATCGGCGTGACCGGGCTGGCGCGGGACGGGCTGGTGGAAATCGACTTGATCGCGCGGCGGCCCTAGGGTCGGCGCGGCGCGCGGGGGAGAGCGGCAGATGGCGACGAGACATGGGGTGCGTGCGCTGGTCCTGGGATCGTACGCGGTCTTTGCCGTGGCCTTGGCTTCAGCCCTTGGCACGGCGGCGCCGCGCGCCGCGCTGGCGCAGGGCGCGCCGGCCGCCAGCGCGGCGCCAGGCGTGGTGGTCGAAAAGGTCGAGCGCCACCACGTGCGGCCGTCGATCGACTTCTCCGGCCGCGTGACGGCGGTCGACAAGGGCGACCTGCGCGCGCGCGTGACCGGCTTCCTGCAGGAGCGCCTGTTCACCGAGGGGCAGGACGTGAAGGTCGGCGACCTGCTGTTCTCGATCGAGAAGGCCCCGTACCAGGCCGAGGTGGACCAGCAGAAGGCCGCTGTCGCCAAGGCGCAGGCGGGCGTCACCAACGCCGCGAACCAGCTCGCCCGCGCCCGCGACCTGGTGAAGAGCCAGAACATCGCGCAGTCCACCGTCGACACGCGCCAGGCCGAGGAAGGCCAGGCCCGCGCCGAACTTCTGGCCGCCCAGGCGGCGCTGCGCGCGGCCGAGATCAACCTGGGCTACACCGACATCAAGGCGCCGATCGCCGGACGCATCGGCCAGGCCAACATCACGGTCGGCAACCTGGTCGGACCGGACAGTGGCGTCCTCGCCACCATCGTCAGCCAGGACCCGATCTACGTGACCTTTCCCGTGGCGCAGCGCATCGTGTCGGACTACCGGGCCAAGGCCGGACGCACGTCCGACGTGGCGGTGCGTGTCCGCCTGCCGAATAGTACGCTGTACCCGCAGCCGGGCAAGATCGACTTCCAGGACGTCCAGGTGGCCCAGGGCACCGACACGGTTACGATCCGCGCCAAACTGCCCACCCCCGACCGGATTCTGATCGACGGGCAATCGGTCGGCGTGGTCGCCGAGGCCGACACCCCCGAGCTTGCGATCGTCATTCCGCATGCGGCGATCCAGGTCGACCAGGGCGGTCGGTTCGTGCTGGCGGTCAGCAAGGAGAACAAGGTCGAGGTGAAGCGCGTCAAGGCGACGCCGCGCCGCGACGGTACGGCGATGGTCGAGGAAGGATTGCAGGAGGGAGACCTGATCATCGTCGAGGGGTTGCTGAAGGTGCGGCCGGGCATCGTCGTCGCGCCCACCTTGCAGCCGTCCTCGGTCGTCCCGCGAACCTGAGAAAACGGCGCAATCATGTTCTCGGGCATCTTCATCGACCGTCCACGGCTGGCCATCGTCATCTCGACGGTGATCACGATCGCGGGTCTCATCGCGATCCTCTTCATCCCGATCGCGCAGTTCCCCAACATCGTGCCGCCGCAGGTCTCGGTCAGCGGCATCTACCCCGGTGCCGGCGCCGATGTCGTCGAAACGACCGTTGCCCAGCCGATCGAGGCCCAGGTCAACGGCGTCGACAAGATGCTGTACATGAAGTCGACCAGCGGCAGCGACGGCAGCTACGCGCTGACGATCACCTTCGGGGTCGGCACCAACACCGACATCAACACGGTCAATGTCCTGAACCGGGTCCAGCTTGCCCAGCCCAAGCTGCCGGAAGAGGTGGCCCGCCAGGGCCTGACCGTGAAGAAGAAATCCTCGTCGCTGCTGCAGGTGATGGCGCTGTTTTCGCCCAAGGGCAGCTACGACGCGCTCT
>JADZDN010000201.1 GCA_020851015.1 Alphaproteobacteria bacterium
AGCCCCCCGAAGATCGGGAAGCGCGCGTGCTCGGAGAAATCCAGGTGCGGCACCATGGCGCGGACTTGCTCGCGGTCCAGCAGCTCGGCGTCGATGCCGTTCAGCCGCATCGCGTTGCCGCGCCGGGCCGCGGCGTCCATCTGCCCGTCGGAATGCGCCAGGTTCAGCACGCCGCGCTGGCTGAACATCACGTTGTAGTTGAGGTCCTCGCTGAGCCCTTCCCAGAGCTTCAGCGAGTGCTCGTAGAAATGCGCGTTCGGCTCGATCAGGTAGTTCGAGCGCACGATGGTCGTGTTGCGCCCGGTGTTGCCGCTGCCGAGGTAGCCTTTCTCGACCACCGCCACGTTGCGCACGCCGTGCAGCTTGGCGAGGTAATAGGCCGAGGCCAGGCCATGGCCGCCGCCGCCGATGATGACGACGTCGTAGTGCGGCTTCGGCTCGCGATCGCGCCAGGCGCGGTCCCAGCCGCGATGGCCGCGAAGGGTCTGGCGAAGCAGGGAAAGGGCGGAATAGCGGGTCACTTGCGTCCGGTCCGGAAACTGGGCCGGAGTCTAGCCAGAACCCCGCGCGGCACAACGGCGAAATGCGACATGATTTTGCCCGGCCGGGCTGGACTCGCCGGGAGTTCCGGGCTTCCCTTGGCACCATGGCAGGAGCGATCCGGATCGGCGTGGGCGGATGGACCTTCGCGCCCTGGCGCGGGGTGTTTTACCCGAAGGGGCTGGCGCAGAAGCGCGAGCTTGAATTCGCTTCGCGGATGCTGACCTCGATCGAGATCAACGGAACCTATTATTCGACCTTCAAGCCGGATTCCTGGCGCAAATGGCGGGACGAGACGCCCGATGGCTTCGTGTTCGCGGTCAAGGCGTCGCGCTTCTGCACCAATCGCAAGGTGCTGGCCGGCGCCGGGCCGGCCGTCGACGTTTTCCTGGCGCAGGGATTGACGGAGCTGGGAACCAAGCTCGGCCCGATCAACTGGCAGTTTGCCGAGACCAAGAAGTTCGACGCGGCGGATTTCGGGGCCTTCCTGGCGCTGCTGCCCGCGGAGGAGAACGGGCTGGCGCTACGCCACGCGGTGGAGGTCCGCAACCCCAGCTTCGCGACGCCCGCCTTCTACGAAATGTGCGGGAAGCGCGGCATCGCCATCGTCCATGCCAAGGATGAAGAGTTCCCGGAGATCGACCAGGCGACCGCCGACTTCACTTATGCCCGGTTCATGACCGCCAGCGCGAACCTCAAGGCCGGCGTGTCGCCGGCGGCGCTTGCCGCATATGCGACGCAGGCGCGCGCCTGGGCGCGGCGGGGCGACGTGTTCGCCTACTTCATCTCCGGCGCCAAGGTCCGCAACCCTGCCGCGGCGCAGGCCCTGATCGCGAAGCTCGGCGTGACCCCCTCCCTGCCCTCCCCCTGAGGGGGAGGGAAGGAAGATTTTTGCGGCTTCTTTTCTTGCCCCTCCCCCTTAAGGGGGAGGGAAGGGAGGGGGTCTCCGCGTCAGTGCCGGTTGGGGAAGGGGCCGGTACCGCTTTCGTCGAGCGCGCGCCCCCGCAGGAACCGGTCCAGCGCGTAGGCGCGGATCAGTTCGTGCGGCTCGCCGTGGGCGATCGAATGGGCAAGCGTGAAGCCCGAGGCGGGCGTCGCCTTGAACCCGCCATAGCACCAGCCGCCGGTGATCCACAGATTGTCGAGCGGCGTTCGGCCCATCACCGGGCTGCCGTCCATGGTCATGTCGGCGATGCCGCCCCAGCAACGCAGGATGCGCAGCCGCCCGAGCGACGGAAAGACCTGCATCGCCGCGGTCAGGCAATGCTCGACCAGCGGCAGGTTGCCGCGCTGGGCATAGGAATTGTAGCCGTCGAGATCGCCGCCCAGCACCAGCCCGCCCTTGTCGGACTGGCAGATATACAGGTGCGCGCCGCCATAGGTGACGACGGGCTCGAGCACCGGCGTCACCGGCTCGGTCACGAAGGCTTGCAGCACGTGGCTTTCGATCGGCAAGCGGAACCCGGCCATGGCGGCAAGCTGGCCGGAATTGCCGGCAACAGCGAAGGCGAGCGCGCCGCAGGCGATGGTTCCGCGCGATGTCTGCGCCTCCGTCACGCGTCCGCCCTGGCGGGTGATCGCGGTGACCGCGCAGTCCTCGACGATGTCGACGCCGAGGTCCGATGCGGCGCGCGCGAAGCCCCAGGCAACCGCGTCGTGGCGCACGATGCCGGCGCGGCGCTGGATCAGCCCGCCCATCACCGGGTAGCGCTGGTCCGGGCGCAGGTCGAGCAGCGGCAATTCGCGGCGCAGGTCGTCGAGGTCCAGCAGCTCGGAATCGATGCCCTTCAGCCGCATCGCGTTGCCGCGTTCGGCTGCCGCGTCCATCTGGTGGTCGTTATGGCAGAGATTCAGCACACCGCGCTGGCCCAGCATGATGTTGAAGTTGAGCGCGTGTGCCAAGCCTTCCCAGAGCTGCAGCGAAAACTCGTAGAACCGCGCGTTGTCGTCGACCAGGTAGTTCGAGCGCACGGTCATGGTGTTGCGCCCGGTATTGCCGCCGCCGATCCAGCCCTTCTCCAGCACCGCGACATTGCGGATGCCGTGGTTCTTCGCCAGGTAGAAGGCGGTGGCGAGCCCGTGCCCGCCGCCGCCCACGATCACCACGTCATAGGCGCGCCCGGGCTCGGCCGCGCGCCAGTGCCGCCGCCAGCGCCGGTGGCCGGTCAGGGCGTGTTTGGCCAAGCCAAGGACGGAAAAGCGTTGCAGCATTGTCCCCCATCGCGCGCGGCGCGGCATAGTTGACGGCGGTGCGCACCGGGTCAAGGTGGAGCGGGCGGAAGACACACCCTTCGACAGGCTCAGGGTGAGGTAGAATGTTTAAGTCGGTTCACTTTTCCTCATCCTGAGCCTGTCGAAGGATGAGTTTTCGACGCGGGAATACCATGACCGAAACCACCGAACCGGGCGGCGAAATCTTCTGCCCGCGCTGCGCCAAGCCGCTGGAGATGTGCGTCTGCGACGCACTGAGCCGGCACGAAAGCAAGGTCTTCGTGCTGGTCCTGCGCCATCCGCAGGAGAAGGACCGGGTGCTCGGCACGGCGGGGATGATCGAGTTGCAGCTCGCGCAGAGCCGGATCGTCACCGGCCTGTCCTGGCGCAACCTGGCGGCCGCGCGCCGCAAGCCGGCGGAGCCGCGGGAATGGGGCGTGCTTTACCAGGGCCCCAAGACCGACCGGCCGGCGCGCGGCGCGCCGCCGCTCGTCGCCGTGGACCGCAAGGGCAAGCCCCTGGCCGACCAGCAGAGCGGGCTGGCGGGGCTGAAGGGCCTGATCGTGCTGGACGGAACCTGGAGCCAGGCCAAGACGCTGTGGTGGCGCAATCCCTGGCTCTTGAAGTGCCGCCGGCTGGTGCTGATGCCAGAGCGCGCCTCCGCCTACGGCAAGCTGCGGCGGGAGCCGCGGCGCGACAGCCTGTCCACGCTCGAATCCGCCGCCCTGGCCCTGTCGGTGCTGGAGGGCGATGCCGGCTTGTACGACCGGCTGACTGCGCCGTTGCGCAAGCTGGTGGAGAAGGCCTCTGGACCAGCGCCTCTTGCGATTTGATCGTATATTATAGTAATATACAAAAATGGAAGCGTTTCCGCAGGTCGAGGGCTTCGAGCGGGATGAAGGAAATGCGCGCAAGAACGAGGACAAGCACGGGGTATCGCAAGCGGAGGCCGAGCAGGTATTCCTCAATGCGCCAATTCTGCTCTTGAAGGACGAACTTCATAGCGGGATGGAAGATCGATTTCATGCCTTGGGCAGGACAGACGAGGGTCGGTTTCTGTACGTCACGTTTACGCTGCGCCAAGCGGGCGCCAGGATTCGCGTGATCTCCGCGCGCAACATGTACCGCAAGGAGCGGAGCCGCTATGCCGAAGAAGTCTAGGCAGATTCCGAAGTTCCGGGACGAGGCCGAAGAGCGCCGCTTCTGGGAGTCGCACGATTCGTCTGACTACGTTGACTGGAGCCGGGCTGTTCCGGCGCGTTTTCCGAACCTGAAGCTTTCGACGACGTCGATCTCGCTGCGTTTGCCGCAAGGACTCCTGGATCGCATCAAGATCGCCGCAAACAAGCGCGACGTGCCGTATCAGTCGCTGATTAAGACTTGGCTGGCGGAAAAGCTCGACGGGGCGTGAACTTGACCGTCTAGCCGCCGACTTCCCCGCTGGCGCGGTCCTTGTGGTACTTGGGAAGGTTGTCGTCGATGCGCAGCCACCTGATACGCGCGTCCATCCACAGATGGTCCACGGGCTTCAGGTCGTCGGGCTCGTCGAAGGTGCCGACGGTCAGGTCGAAGTGCCCGGGATCGGGCAGCGCGCGCCACGCGATCGCCGCGCCGCAGCCCGGACAGAACGCCCGCTCGGCCTGCCCGGACGATTTGCGCCAGGTGGGCGCGCCTTCGAAGCGGACCTTGTCGGCGGGGTAGGTGGCCCAGGCCACCACCGGCGCGCCGCTCGCCTTGCGGCACATCCGGCAGTGGCACAGGTTCACCTGGGTCGGGCGTCCCAGCGCGGTGAAGCGCACCGCGCCGCAGAGGCAGCCGCCTGGACGGGGTTCCTCGTTCATCCGCACTCCCGCTAGCGCCGCCAGAACGGCTTGCCGGCTTCGTGGTCGATGTCGCCGCGGCTGAGCCCGATGTCCTTGAGCTCGGTCTCGGTCAAGCCGGACAGGATGTGCCGGGTCTGGGCGCGCTCCATCCAGCTCAACAGCGTGTCGACCAGCCTGGTTGCAAGCGAGTCCCGGGCCTGCGTGCCGGGCGCGTAGATAGGGTAGTGGTGATCGGTCATGATATCCTCCAGATTTCCTCATGCAGCGCAGGGGCATTTCCTTGCCGCGTATGACGCTATTTATGAGGATTTTCTGGCTTGTCACAAACGAATGCTCGGCATAAAGTAGATGAGAAATTCTCAGCTATAAGCGATGCTCATGGCAAAGCTGCCGCCGCTCAATTCCCTGCGCGCGTTCGAAGCCGCCGGCCGGCATCTGAGCTTCACCAAGGCCGGCGACGAGCTGGCGGTCACCCCGACCGCGATCAGCCATCAGATCCGGCTCTTGGAGGACACGCTGGGGGTGAAGCTGTTCCGCCGCCTGCCGCGCCAGCTGCTGCTGACCGACCAGGGCCAGCTGCTGCTGGCAGAGGCCAAGGATGCCTTCCAGCGCCTGGCCCATGCGGTCGAGCGGGTGGCGGCGGGGGGCCTCAGCGGGCCGCTGACGATCAGCTCCAGCCAGACCTTCGCCTGGAGCTGGCTGGTGCCGCGGCTCTACCGCTTCCAGGCGCGGTATCCCGAGATCGACGTGCGGCTGGAGGCCTCGCAGCGCGCGGTCGACTTCCACCGCGAGGGCGTCGACGCGGCGATCCGCTATGGCCGTGGCAACTGGCCGGGGCTGCACGCCGTGCCGCTGTTCGAAGAAGTGCTGACCCCGCTCTTGAGCCGCGAACTGCTGGAGTCCGGCCCTCCGCTGAAGGAGCCACGCGATCTTCTGCGCTATTCCCTGCTGCACGACAGCCCGTTCAACGTCGAGGACTGGCGCGGCTGGTTTGCCAAGGCGGGCGTCAGCGACCTTTTCGATCCGCGCATGGGCGGCGCCTTCGATTCCAGCCAGATGGCCGTTCAGGCGGCGCTGAGCGGCGCGGGCGTGGCGCTGGTGATGCCGGAGTTCTTCACCGAGGAGCTGAAGTCCGGCCGGCTGGTGCGGCCCTTCGCCCTCAACCTCGATTCCGGCAAGTCGCACTTCTTCGCTTGTCCGGAACAGTGCGCGGGTCAGGCCAAGATCGCCGCCTTCCGCGACTGGCTGCTCGCGGAACTCGAGGGCGACCCGCTGCGCGCCGCCGCGGGCGGCCCCGCGCGCGACCCGGCGCACGCCGCAGCGGCAGCTACGCCAGCGTCGCCGCCGCCGCGCCGAGGCCGGCGATCCTGATTTCCACGTTCTCGCCCTTGTTGGCCCAGTAGGGCAGCGGCAGGCTGCCGGTCATCACGATCTGGCCCGCCTCCAGGCGCTCGCCTTGCGCGGAGAGCAGGTTGGCGAGCCAGGCCAGCGACTCCAAGGGATGGCCGAGCACCTCCTTGCCCTTGCCGCGAAGCTTGACCTCGCCGTTGGCGCTGGTCGTGCCGTCGCATTCCGCCAAGTCGACCTGCTGCCAGTCCTTGATCTCCGGTCCCAGGATCACGGCGTTGTGGAAGACGCCGTCGGCGATGATCGTGGGCGCGCCGATCGACGTGAAGTCGCCGTATCGATTGTCGACCACCTCGATCGCCGGCCGGATCGAGCCGACCGCGGCGGCGGCGGCCTTGCGGTCTGTCTTCTGGCCTGGCGCGGCGGGCAGCGGCGATTTCAGCGTGATGCAGACCTCGCATTCGATCCCGACCTTGCGGTAGTCGGCGAAGTTCAGCTTCGCCGGCGTCGTCAGCCTGGCCGAGGCAAGGATCGGGCCGGCGGCCGGGCCGGGAAGGTTGAGCAGCTTCTGCATCGGCACGGTCGTGGCGCCCACCTTCCAGCCGATCAGCGCGCCCCTGCCCCCGGCGATCATCTTTTCGCGCACGCGCCGCTGGATCGCGTAGCCGTCTTCCGCCGTCGCGGGCTTCAGCTCGGCCGGCATCTCGCCCACGGACGTGCCATTCTGGCGCGCGCGGGCAAGCCACGCCGCCGCCCTATCCATCGTCGCCGCGTCCATGATTCTTCCTCCCCGATTCGTTTGACCTTCGGTTGGGCGCAAGACTACCTTCGCCGCCTCGCCGCGCAAGGCCTTCGCGGCGACGTCCGCGCAACCAGGGAAGACGAGGATGAGCAGCAGCAAGCTTCAGGTTAAGTCTCCGGTCGACGGCAGCATCTATGCCGAGCTGGCGCTGAATTCCTATGCCGAGGTCGAGCGCGTCTTCGCCCGCGCCCGCGAGGCCCAGGGCGCCTGGCGCCGGACCACGCTGGCCGAGCGGGCGCGCATCTGCTCGGCCGCCGTCGATGCGTTCGAGACCAAGGGCAAGGAGATCGCGGAGGAACTGAGCTGGCAGATGGGCCGGCCGGTGTCGCAGGCGCCCGGCGAGGTGCGCGGCTTCGCCGAGCGCGCGCGCTACATGATCCAGGTGGCGCCCGAGGCGCTGGCGGATATCGACGCGGGCCCCAAGGAGAACTTCAGGCGCTTCGTGCATCGCGAGCCGCTGGGGGTCGTGTTCACCGTCGCCGCCTGGAACTATCCCTACCTGATCGCGGTCAACTCGGTTATCCCGGCGATCATGGCCGGCAATGCCGTGGTGCTGAAGCACAGCGGCCAGACGCCGCTCTGCGCCGAGCGCATGGGCGCGGCGCTGAAGGCCGGCGGCCTGCCCGACGGCGTGTTCCAGGTCGTGCACACCTCGCACGCTGACACGGAGAAGGCGATCCGCGCCGGGCTGATGGATTTCATCGCCTTCACCGGCTCGGTCGCGGGCGGGCGCGCCGTGCAGCGCGCGGTCGGCGAATGCACCGCCGGGCGCTTTCCGGGCTTCGGCCTCGAGCTGGGCGGCAAGGACCCGGCCTATGTGCGGGCCGACGCCGACCTGGCGCACGCGGTCGAGAACCTGGTGGACGGCGCGTTCTTCAATTCGGGCCAGTCCTGCTGCGGCATCGAGCGGATCTACGTGGACCGCAAGCGCTTGAAGCCGTTCGTCGACGGGTTCGTCGACCTGACGCTGAAATACAAGCTCGGCGATCCGACCGATCCCGCGACCAACCTGGGGCCGATGGCCCGCGCCGCGGGCGCCGAGACGGTGCGGGGCCACATCGCCGACGCGCTGAAGCGCGGCGCCAAGGCGCTGGTGGACGAGAAGAAATTCCCGCGCTCGAAGCCGGGCACGCCCTATTTGGCGCCGCAGGTGCTGGTGGAGGTCGACCACCGGATGGCGGTGATGCGCGAGGAAAGCTTCGGTCCGGTGATCGGCATCATGCCGGTGGACGGCGACGACCAGGCGATCGGGCTGATGAACGACAGCGATTTCGGCCTGACGGCCGCGGTCTGGACGGCGGACGCGGCGGCGGCCGAGCGGATCGGCCACCGGCTCGAGACCGGCACGGTGTTCATGAACCGCTGCGACTATCTCGATCCGGCGCTGGCGTGGACGGGCGTCAAGGAATCAGGGCGGGGATGCACCCTCAGCAAGGTCGGCTACGAGCACCTGACGCGGCCGAAGTCGTTCCACCTGCGCCTCAAGACGGGCTGACCGTGCGGCGTTCCCGCCACGCCTCGATCGCGAGGAACGCCGCGAGCGCCAGCAGGACCGCCAGGGTCAGGCGCGGGAACAGCAGCTCGGTGGCGGAGGTCAGGGACTGCGCCCGGGCCTGGGCCGATTCCCATGCCTGCATCGCCAGCGACCAGGCGGCGGACGCGGCAAGGGCGATCCACAGGCGCGGCAGCAGCAGCCCGCACAGCACATAGCCGATCGCGCCGAGCGGTTCGGCGAGCGCCGACATCATCTGCAGCAGGAAGGTCATCGGGGCCAGTATAGCCGGCGCCGCCGCGGTCCCAAGGCACGCGCGAAATCCGACGGGAATAGCGGCGGCTGCGGTACAGGCGTCGCGGGAGCGAGGCGTCCGGGCGAGCCGCCTGATTCGCTAGCGGCCCCAGGTCTCGACCGCGCCGCGGCGGCGCAGGGCCATGCGCGGCTTGAGCTCTGACAGCGATTCGGCGGCGGCGACGGCCGCGATCGGGGCGGGGAACGCGAAGTCCAGCGCCGGCCGGCCGAACAGGTAGCCCTGCGCATGGTCGACGCCGAGTTCGACCAGGGCGCTTGCCTGGGCCTCGGTCTCGACCATCTCGGCCACCGTGCCGATGCCGAGATCGCTGCACAGCCCGACCATGGCCTTCAGGATCGCGCGGTCGCGCGGATGGGTCTCCAGCCGCTTCACGTAGGCGCCGTCGATCTTCACGAAATCGACGTCCAGGGCCTGGATGTAGGGGAAGGAGGCGGCGCCGGCGCCGAAATCGTCCAGGCAGACCTTGTGCCCGTCGGCGCGGAAGGTCTGCAGGATGGCGTTGATGCTCGCGAGGTCGCGAATCCGCATCGACTCGGTGACTTCGATCAGCAGTTGTCGGGCGACCCAGCTGCTTTCGGCGACCAGGGCGCGGAATGCCTTGACGAAGAGCTGGCTGTCCAGCGACACGGACGAGACATTGACCGCGATCGCCACCGAGGCGCCGCTTTGCCGCGCGTGCGTCATGATGTCGATCGCCTTGTGGCAGACCAGCAGGTCGAAGTCCTGCGTCATGCCGATTTCCTCGGCGAAGCCGACCAGCCCGGCGGGCGGCTGGCCGTCGGTGGGCCGCGCCAGGGCCTCGTAGTGGTGGATGCTGCGGTCTGCCAGCGAGACGATGGGCTGCAGCGCGATGCGCAGGCGATTGTCGGCCAGCGTCTGCTTGAAGTCGTGCACGCGCTTGACCGTGTCCGCCAGGATCTCCTTCATGCCGTCGGCCAGCGATCCGGCCAGCGGCTGGTCGCCGGAATCGGAGAATTTTCGCACCGTGTAGAGGATGACGCGCCGGCGGTCCTCCTCGCTCAGCTCGTCGGGCCCAAGCTCGACGGTGGCGCCCGACACGGCCAGGCCGGCGCCGGAGGGATCGCATTCCCGGCTGATCGCGGCGACGCTTTTTTCCAGTTGCGCAGGGTCGACCGATGGCATGTGCATGATGCCGAAGCGGTCGTCGCCCAGCCGGCCGGCGGTGCTGCCGTCGATCGACATGGCGCGCAGCAGCCCGCCGATCTCCTCCATCACATGGGCCATCGCGTCGCCGCCGACGCGGCCCTTGAACGACTCCAGCTCGTCCAGGCGGATCAGGGTCAGCTTCGCGTCGATGTTCTGCTCGCGCGCGGCCGCCAATTTCGATTGCACGGACCGGGTGAAGGTCTCGCGGTCCAGCAGGCCGGACTCGGCGTCATGGCCTTCGTCCGGCGCGTCGTGACCGCCGAGGCGCGCCTTGGCGAGCGTCAGATAGAAGCGCGGCGCGTCGCTGTCCATGCGGTAGCCGCCCAGCGAGGCGCTGACCGGCGTCTCGCCGCTCGCCGGCAGATGGACGATCACCGGGTTGAGCCGCGCGTTGTTCGGCAGGGCACGCAGCAATTGGGCGACCATGATGCGGTCCGGCGCGCCGACCAGCTCCTCGAACGGCACGCCGCGCACGCTGTCCTCGGGCCGGTCCAGCAGGCTTTGCACCGCCCCGCAGATATAGCGGACGCGGTGCGCCGCATCGACTTCCAACAGGATGTCGGCATTCGCGAAGGAGAAGGCGAGCAGGCGTTCGGTCGCGGACTTCATCGGCGGTGGCGGAATCCCAGCCTTGGTCTGGCGACAATAGGTAGGGCGGCGTAAACGAAACGCTAACGTAGATGCGCGAGCGTGACAGGCGGCTGCCGGCGCGAAAGTATAGGATTCCAAGTGCGTGCGGCGCGACCGGAGGGCAAATGTCGGGCGAGACCGGCGAAACGCTATTGATCACGGGCGGGGCGGGCTATGTCGGAAGTCATACCGCCGGCGCCCTGGCCGCCCAGGGTCGCCGCGTCGTCGTGCTGGACAACCTGCGCACCGGCCATCGCGCCGCCGTGCCCGAGGGGGTCGCGTTCCACCGGATCGAGCTTGCCGATCCCGTCGCCCTCGCCGCGCTGTTCCAGGCGCACCGCTTCGGCGCGATCCTGCATTTCGCGGCCCTATCGATCGTCGGCGAGTCGATGGCGGACCCGCTGCGCTATCTCGGCGACAACACGACCAACGCGGTCAACCTGCTGCGCGCGGCGGCCGCCAGCGGGGTCAAGCGCTTCGTGCTGTCGTCCACCGCCGCGCTGTTCGACCAGGGCGGCGACCGGCCGATCGACGAGACGACGCCGATCGTGCCGGGCAACCCCTATGGGGAATCGAAGTACTTCATCGAGCGCATGCTGCATTGGGCCGACCGGACGCTGGGCATCCGCTCGGCTTGCCTGCGCTACTTCAACGCCGCCGGCGCGCATCCCGACGGGCGCAACGGCGAGGACCACCGGCCCGAGACGCACCTGATCCCGCTGGTGATCCAGGCCGCGCTGGGGCGGCGCGCGCAGATCACCGTGTTCGGCGAGGACTACGCGACGCCCGACGGCACCTGCATCCGCGACTACGTGCATGTGATGGATCTGGCCGATGCCCATATCGCCGTGCTGGACACGCTGAAGACCAGGAGCGTTCGCTACAATCTGGGAACCGGCCGCGGCCACAGCGTGCGCGAGGTGATCCGCGCGGTCGAGGAGGTCGGCGGGCGCAAGGTGCCGGTCGAAACCGGCCCGCGCCGATCGGGCGATCCGGCGATGCTGGTGGCCGATCCCACGGCGATCGGGCGCGACCTGGGATGGCAGCCGCGCTACGCCGAGCTGCGCCGGATCGTCGAGACGGCCTGGCGCTGGCACGAGAGCCACCCGCAGGGGCATGGGGGTTAAGGAGTCATCATCCTTCGAGACGCTCGCTGCGCTCGCTCCTCAGGATGACGCATTCTTCCGAGTCGCTGAAATCCCCCGCGTCATGCTGAGGAGGCCGCGCAGCGGCCGTCTCGAAGCATGAGGATACCGCTACCACACGTTCGCTTCGATGATCGGGTCGTTCTTGAGCACGCGCTCGTAGGAGAACCGCGTCAGGTCCAGGGCGCGGTAGCCGCCGTGGATCACGAGTTCGGCCAGCGCCCGGCCCGCGGCCGGGGACTGCTGCAGCCCGTGGCCGGAGAAGCCGTTGGCGAGAAGCATATTCGTGCAGTCGGGGTGGGGCCCCAGGATCACGTTCTGGTCGAGCGTGTTGTAGTCGTAGTGTCCGGCCCAGGCGCGGACCAGCTTCACCGCCTCGTAGGCCGGGACGCGATGGGCGATGGTCGGCCAGACCAGCTCTTCCCAGAAGCTGTAGTCGATCTCGAAGTCCAGGCAGTCGGGGTCCTTGTCCTCCGCCGGCGACACGCCGCACACGAAGCTCGGCCCCTCGGGCCGGACGAAGACGCCGTTGGTGTCGATGACCAGCGGCGACCTGGGCGGCGGCTCGCGGCAATCGAACACGTAGATGATGCGCTTGCGCGGCCGCACGGGAATGTCGACTCCCGCCATCTTGGCCAGGAAATGGCCGCGCGTGCCGGCGGTGTTGACCAGCGTGCCGCAGGAAATCTTCTTCCCGCTTTTCAGGGTCACGCCCGCGATCTTGCCGCCGCTCTTGTCGATGCCGACAACCTCGTCCTCGATATAGGCCACGCCCAGCGCCCGCGCTTTGCGCCGGAAGGCCTGCAGCAGGGCATAGGGGTCGACCCAGCCTTCGCCCTGGAAGCCGAAGCTGCCCGCGGCGAGACCCTCGACATTGATCCAGGGGAATTTCGCCTTCAGCGCGTCGGGCGCCAGGATCTCGACCTGCGCCCCGATCGAGCGCTGCACGACATGGTTCCGCTTCAGCGACTCCAGCCCCTTGTCGCTGGCGAGGAACAGGTAGCCCTGCTCCTTCCACCCCACATCAGGCACGTCGCCGTCCACGGTCAGGTGCTCGCCGATCGACTTCACGAACTCCATGCCGAAGCGCGACATCAGCATGTTCTCGCGGGTCGTGAACTGCTGGCGGATGCCGCCGAGCGAACGCGGCGTCGCCGCTTCGCTATAGGTCGGGTCGCGCTCGATCACGGCGACGCGGTCGACCGGAAAGCCGAGCTTGGCGAGGAAATAGGCGGTGGCGCTGCCGACGGCGGCGCCGCCGACGATGATCACGTCATAGCGTGTGGATTGCATGGCGATGGAAGCGGTCCCGGGCAAATTGTGAAGGGCGACGGGACAGTCTAGCATGACTGCCTCGCGCGAAAGACCGGGAGAGGGAAGCCGTGCCACAGACGATCGTCAAGGGATTCCGGCAGCTCGTCGACGAGGCGCTGGCGCAGATCAAGACCCTGGAGCCCGCCGAGGCGGCCGGCCTGCACGGTCGCGTCGACGTGGTGTTCGTCGACCTGCGCGATCCGCGCGAGCAGGAGCGCGAGGGGGTGATGCCGGGGGCCGTGAGCTGCCCGCGCGGCATGCTGGAGTTCTGGATCGACCCGGCCAGCCCCTATCACAAGCCGGTCTTCGCCGAGGACAAGTCTTTCGTGTTCTTCTGCGCCGGTGGCTGGCGCTCGGCCCTTGCCGCCAAGACGGCGCAGGACATGGGCATGAAGCCGGTCGCGCATATCCACGGTGGCTTCAAGGCCTGGCGCGAGGCCGGCGGGCCTGCGGAGAAGAAGGAGCCCAAGCCGGCTTCCGCCGCCGCCAAGAAATAAGCCGCGCGATGAAGCCTGCCCCGTTCGACTATGTGCGGCCGTCCGGCCTGGCGGATGCCGTGGCGGCCTTCGTCGGCGCGGCGGGCACCGGACGGCTGCTGGCTGGCGGCCAGTCGCTCGGCCCCATGCTCAACCTGCGCCTGGCCCGCCCGTCCCTGCTGGTCGATCTGCGGCGCGTCGCCGAGCTGCGGCAGGTCGAGGATCGCGGCGATTCCGTGCTGTTCGGCGCGATGACGACGCACGCGGCGATCGAGGATGGCGCCGTGCCCGACCCGACGAACGGCATGATGCGTAGCGTTGCCGGCGACATCGCCTATCGCGCCGTCCGCACGCGCGGCACGATCGGGGGCAGCCTGGCCCATGCCGATCCGGCGGCCGACTGGGTCACCTGCCTGACGGCGCTGGGCGCGATCTTGCACCTTGGCGGGCCAGGCGGCACGCGAACCGTGCCGATGAGCCGGTTCATGGCCGGCGCGTTTGCAACCGAGCTGGGCGAGGCGATCCTCGTCGGCGTGGCGGTGCCGAAGCTCTCGGCCCGCGCGCGCTGGGGCTACTACAAGATCTGCCGCAAGCCGGGTGAGTTCGCCGAGGCGATCGGGGCGGTCGTGCTCGACCCCGCGCGCGACTATCGCGCGGTCGTCATGGGCGCGGTCGGTGGCGCCCCGGTCCTGCTTGAGGATATCGCACGCCGGTTGCCCTTCGACGGCGCCCCCGCCATCGCCCGGCGGGACATCGCCGCCGCGGGGCCGCCGATGGACGACGTCGATGCGCAGCTCCACGCCGTGGCGGTGGAACGAGCGATCGCCCGGGCCTACGCGGCATGACGCGCATCGCGCTGACCGTGAACGGCGCCGCCGTCGCGGCCGAGGTCGAGCCGCGCCTGTCCCTGGCCGATTTCCTGCGCGAGCGGCGCCGGCTGACCGGCACGCATCTGGGTTGCGAGCACGGGGTGTGCGGCGCCTGCACGGTCGAGCTGGATGGCGAGATCGCGCGGTCCTGCATCAACCTTGCGGTGGCGTGCGACGGCGCGGCCGTGCGGACGATCGAAGGGTTCGACGACGATCCGCTGATGGATCAGCTGCGCCGCGCCTTCACGCGCGAACATGCGCTGCAATGCGGCTATTGCACGCCGGGCATGCTGATCGCGGCGCGCGACCTGTGCCGCCGCAAGCCGGGCGCCGACGAGGCCACGATCCGCAAGGAGATGAGCGGCAACCTCTGCCGCTGCACCGGCTATGTCGGCATCATCAGGGCGATCAAGAGCGTGATCGGGGCCCCGGCGCCCGCCACCGCGCCCGTCGCGCCGCGGGCCGCGCCCGCCGCCGCGCCGGCGGTCCCGCGCGCTGCGCCCGCACCCACGGAGCCGGCTGCACCGCCGGTTTCGACGAGCAGGACCCGGCAGGGCTGGACGCGCGTGGAGGAACGGCTGGAGGTGCCGTTTCCGCCCGGACAGGTCTGGGCGCTGTTCCAGGACATCCGTCGCGTGGCCCCCTGCATGCCCGGCGCCGAGCTGGTCGACTACGCCGGCGGTCCCAGCGCCAAGGGCAGGGTCACGGCGAAGTTCGGTCCGATCGCGGCGTCGTTCGAGGGCGCGGCGCGCTTCGCCGCCGATCCTGGCACGCAATCGGGCAGCATCGCCGGAACCGGCCGCGACCGCCGCAGCGCCACGCGGGCGGAGGGCGAGGTGCGCTACCGTCTGACGCCCGCGGATGGCGGCCGGGTGACGCGGGTCGACATCGTGCTGGAATTCGGCCTGGCCGGCCCGCTGGCGCAGTTCGGCCGTACCGCGCTGGTCAAGGATTTCGTCGCGCGCCTCACCGCCCAGTTCGCGCGCAATGTCGCGGCGGCACTGTCCGGCTCGACCGCCCCACCCGCCCGGCTGGACGCCGGCGGGATGCTGTGGACGGTCGTGAAAGCGTGGTTCGCGCGGCTGTTCGGGCGAAGGTGATTCGACGTTTCATCCTTCGAGACGGCGCTTCGTGCCTCCTCAGGATGACGTGTTTGGCTGTTCAACTCCAATCGACGCGCGTCATCCTGAGGAGCGAGCCCAGCGAGCGTCTCGAAGGATGAGAAAGCCTGCCCGCCTACCGGCAGTTCCGGTTGATCACGAGCTGGAAGTCGCGGTCCACAAGATGCGTGAAGCCGCGCAGGTTGCCGCCGCCGGAAATGTCGCGGTCGATCCGCGTCTGGACGGCCATCTGGTTGTTGACCAGCAAGGCGAATTCGACGACGAGCAGGGCTTGGCCGCGCTGGGCGCGCAGGACGGACGGGTTCGCCCACACCTCGATGTCGCGCGTGGTCTGGTCGCACAGGATCGAATCGACGGACTGCCAGTTGGGATCGACCTTGTACTGCGTACCTTCCTGCAGATAGGCGGCGCGGTCGGGCGCGGTCGCCTTGACCTGCAGGCGGACGCTGGCGAAGCGGTCGGTGTCGACCGCCATGGTGAAGACGTCCGCCGCGCGGGCGGGCAGGGCGGCGAGCAGCAGGCCCAGCACGATGAAGCGGCGAAGGAGCTGCCAAGCCATGGTCGTCAACCCTTCAGGAACGGCAAGTCGAGCTTGAATTCGCGCGCGCAGTCCTTGGCGATGTCGTATCCGGCATCGGCGTGGCGCATCACGCCGCTGGCCGGGTCGTTCCACAGCACGCGCTCCAGCCGCCTGGCGGCTTCCGGCGTGCCGTCGCACACGATCACCATGCCGGCGTGCTGGGAGTAGCCCATGCCGACGCCGCCGCCGTGGTGCAGGCTGACCCAGGTCGCGCCGCTCGCGCAGTTGAGCAGCGCGTTGAGCAGCGGCCAGTCCGACACGGCGTCCGAGCCGTCCATCATCGCCTCGGTCTCGCGGTTCGGGCTGGCGACCGAGCCGGAATCGAGATGGTCGCGGCCGATTACGATCGGCGCCTTCAGCTCGCCCTTCGCCACCATCTCGTTGAACGCCAGGCCGAGGCGGTGCCGATCGCCCAGCCCCACCCAGCAAATGCGCGCCGGCAGGCCCTGGAAGGAAATGCGCGTCTTCGCCATGTCCAGCCAGTTGTGCAGGTGCTTGTTGTCCGGCAGCAGTTCCTTCACGCGGCGGTCGGTCTTGAAGATGTCCTCGGCATCGCCGGACAGGGCGCACCAACGGAACGGGCCGATGCCGCGGCAGAACAGCGGGCGGATATAGGCGGGCACGAAGCCGGGAAAGTCGAAGGCGTGGGTCACGCCCTCGTCGCGCGCCATCTGGCGGATGTTGTTGCCGTAATCCACCGTGGGAACGCCCATGGCGTGGAACTCGAGCATCGCGCGGACATGAATCGCCATCGATTGCTTGGCCGCGTGCGCCACCCCCTTGGGGTCGCTCTGCCGCTTTTCCTCCCATTGCGCCAGGGTCCAGCCCTTGGGCAGGTAGCCGTTGACCGGGTCGTGGGCCGAGGTCTGGTCGGTCACGGCGTCGGGACGCGCCAGCTTGTCGCCGGCCTTGGTTCGCTTGACCAGCTCGGGGAACACGTCGGCCGCGTTGCCGAGAAGGCCGACCGAGACGGGCTTCCCGGCCTTGTGCGCGTCGGCGATGATTGTCAGCGCCTGGTCGAGGTTGTCGGCGCGCTGGTCCAGGTAGCGCGTGCGCAGGCGCATGTCGATGCGCGAGGGCTGGCACTCCACCGCCAGCATCGATGCGCCGGCCATGGTGGCGGCCAGCGGCTGCGCGCCCCCCATGCCGCCCAGGCCGCCGGTGAGGATCCACCTGCCTTTCATCTCGCCGCCGAAATGCCGCCGTCCCATTTCGACGAAGGTCTCGTAGGTGCCCTGCACGATGCCCTGGCTGCCGATATAGATCCACGAGCCCGCCGTCATCTGGCCGTACATCATCAGGCCCTTGCGATCGAGCTCGTTGAAATGGTCCCAATTGGCCCAGGCCGGCACCAGGTTTGAATTGGCGATCAGCACGCGCGGCGCGTCGGGATGGGTGCGGAAGACGCCCACGGGCTTGCCGGACTGGACCAGCAGGGTCTGGTCGCCCTCCAGCGACTTCAGCGACGCGACGATGCGGTCGAACGCGTTCCAGTCCCGCGCCGCCCGGCCGATGCCACCATAGACCACCAGCTCCTGCGGCTTCTCCGCCACCTCGGCGTCCAGGTTGTTCATCAGCATGCGCATCGGCGCCTCGGTCAACCACGACTTTGCCGTGATCTTGGGGCCGCGCGGCGCGCGGATGTTGCGCTGGTTGTCGAGCTTGGAGGCGACGGTCATGGGCGATCCCCGGCAGGTTCGGACTAGGGGGCCAGAATAGACCATCGCGCTTGGCGATCCAGGTCGTGATAATCTGCGGGCATGAAAACGGCGGGCAGACTTGCGATGGCGGCGGCAGGCATGGCGGATTGCCTTGGCCCGCCCGTGGCCTAGGAGCGCCGGTGACCGGCACCCCGACCTTCGCGCTGCCCGGGACCTTCCTTGGCATTTCGCGCCACGACCGCGACGCGGCGATCTGCGTCGCCGGCGTGCCGTTCGACATCGGCACGACCAATCGCGGCGGGGCGCGATTCGGGCCCCAGGCGATCCGCCAGGCCAGCCGCATGCTGGTGGACGGCGACCATCCCGTGGCCCGGGTCGATCTGGCCGGCGGGGACCTGTCCGATATCGGCAATTTCGCCATCGCCCTCGGCGACACCGGCGAGAGCCTGCGGCTGATCGAGCGCCAGGCGGCCGAGATACCCCACCTGCTGTCGCTGGGCGGCGATCACGCGATTACCCTGGCCCTGCTGCGCGCGCTGGCGAAGCGGCGGGGTGGGGCGGCGGCGCCGGCGCTGGTGCATTTCGACGCCCATGTCGACACCTGGCCGGACAGCTTCGGCCAGGCCTATGGCCATGGCTCGGTGTTCTTCCACGCCATCAACGAGAAGCTGGTCGACCCGCGGCGCATGGTCCAGATCGGCATCCGCTCGCCGGTGCAGAACGCGGTCATGGACTGGACCCTGGCCCAGGGCGTCGCCGTGATCGATGCCGAAACGGTCCATCGCGACGGCCCGCAGGCCGTGGCGCAGCGGGTGCGCGCGGTGGTCGGCGCGGCGCCCGTCTACCTGAGCTTCGACATCGACGCCCTCGATCCGGCCTTCGCGCCAGGCACCGGCACGCCGGAGATCGGCGGGCTCGCGACCTGGCAGACCCAGGCGATCCTGCGGCGCCTGGCGGGGCTGCATTTCGTCGGCGGCGACGTGGTCGAGGTGGCGCCGCCCTACGACACGGCCGAGATCACGGCGCTGGCCGGCGCGACCGTCGCCTGGGAATACCTGGCGCTGGCGCGGGCCGGCGGTTCCTGAAGAAATCCTGAATCCGGCGGCGCAGATTTTTGTTGCAGGGCGCAGAAAAAACTTGCGCCCGCCCGACACTTACCTATATGTGCGCGCGCAGACGCAATTCGCACGTGCCCCAGGCCCCTTCGCAGGGTCAAGCAACGACGTAACGCGTCCTGTTTGGTCGAG
>JADZDN010000202.1 GCA_020851015.1 Alphaproteobacteria bacterium
AGCACATGGGCTATGGCAGCTACAGCGCGGCGGTGGCCGAGGTGTCGGTCAACCGCGGGCGGGTCAAGGTGCACCGCATGGTGCTGGGCGTGGATTGCGGCCACGCCGTCAATCCCGGCCAGATCGCCGCCCAGGTGGAAGGCTCGGTCGCCTTCGGCCTCGGCGCCGCGCTCTACCAGGAGATCACGGTGAAGGACGGCCGCGTCGTCGAATCGAACTTCGACAACTACGAGATCATGCGGCTGGAGGCCTTCCCCAAGATCGAGACGGTGGTGCAGCCCTCGGGCGACTTCTGGGGCGGGGTGGGCGAGCCCACGATCTGCGTGGCGTCGCCGTCGGTGCTGAACGCGATCCACGCCGCCATCGGCAAGCCGGTGCGCTCGCTGCCGTTGAAGAACGTCGACCTGCGCACGGCTTAGACATCCCGGCCGGCCCGGCCCGCGACGCGGCGGGCGGGCCGCGCCGGGCTACATCCGGCCCCTGCCGCCCATCGGACCACCGCCCATCGAGCCGCCGCCCATCGGCCCTCCCATGGGCCCCATCGGGCCCTTCATCAGCTCGTCGGCGGTCTTCTTCTGCTCGTCGCTGAGGGTCGCGTAGAGCGGCTGGGCGGCCGCGCGGATCGCGCGCAGGCTTTCCAGGTGCGCGGCCATCATCTTCTCGTGCCGCTCGAGATTGGCGAGCCAGCCGGCTTCCGCGGCCTGCTGTCCGGCAGCCGGCATCGCCGCCATCCGGTCCTTGCTGGCCTTGCGCACGGCGTCGGCGAAACCGTTCCAGGCCGGCGCCTGCGCGTCGGTGATGCCGATCTCGGCGCGCAGAAAGGCGAGCCGACCCTCCAAATGCCGGGCCGGCACCATGTGCATGCCGTGCATGCCGCCGCGCTGCATCATGTTGCCCATGCCCTGGCCGCCCATGCCCTGGCCGCCCATACCCTGACGGCCCATGCCCGGCCGACCGGGCTGGCCCGGCTTGCCCGCCGCCGCGGGTCCACCCTGGCCCGCATGCGGGTCGGGGGCGGTTTGCGCGGCGAGCGGCGCTGCGATCGCGATGCAGGCCGCCGCGACCAGCGCGATGAGTGACTTCATATTCGCCTCCGTTGAAACCGCGCGCAGTGTCGGGCGCAATCCGGGCCGCCGCGTTGATGCAGGTCAAGTTCCCGCCCACCGCATTAATTCGCTGTAATTCCAAGCGTCTTTCCATTCAGCCTGGGTTCAGGGCCGGCGGCGCATTCTTCGCGACATCAGGGCGGCACGGTTGTCGCCCGCAACGATCCAACCGGCCACGAAAGCCGGAGGAACCGAGAAGGAGAATGGTCATGAAGCCAATGCACAAGCGACTGATCGCCGGCACCGCGATAGCGGCCCTGCTGGCGGTTCCCCTCGCGTCCTCGGCGCAGGCCCGCGACTATCGCGGCGGCTACCGCGGCGGTTATCACCATCACGGCGGAAACACGGGCGCCTATGTCGGCCTGGGCCTGGGCGCGCTGGCGCTGGGTTCGATCCTGGCCTATTCGGCGACGCAGCCGGCCTATGTGGCACCGCCCGCCTACTATGCCCCGCCGCCCCCGGCGTACTATGCGCCGCCGCCAGCCTACACCTACTATGCGCCGCCTGCGGGGAGCTACTACGACCCCTACACCGACAGCTACAAGAGCTACCCGTCCTATGACCGGGGCAGCAACTAGCGCACCAGGCGAAGCGAAAGTCGCAGGCCGTCGCGCCGAGGCGCGGCGGCCTTTCTTTTTGGCGTTGCCGTCCGCCCGTGTGATCCACGTCACTGCGCCGGTCACAGAAATGCTCCAGGCTGCACAACATACGAAGAAGACGCGGCACTTCGCCGCGCCAAGATGACGAGGAGACGGCCAATGAGCGTGCTTGGCCGGTTTCTGGTGGTGTTCGGCGATAACGTGCTGACCGGTTGCCTGGCCGCCCTGGCGGTGGCCGTGGCGATCCCGGCGGCGTTCAGCGCGATGTTCGTCCTCTAGCTGCCAAGCGGCGATCCAAGTCCAGGCAGGATAGGCGGCCGGTTCAGCGATGGGCCGGCCGGATCGCCCGCTTTATTTGCGCCCGGCGGTCCCGATAGGGCTGGACCGCGGCGCTGGTATATTATATTTTCCTAATATATTAATCAGCCGAGGGCAGAAGAACCATGCCGGACGGATTGCGTGACATCGATGCGGTGGGGCTGAAGACGGCGCTGGACCGGGGCGAGGTGCGGCTGGTCGATGTGCGCGAGCCGGACGAGCATGCCCGCGAGCGCATCCCCGGCGCGACGTCGATGCCGCTCTCGCGCTTCGATCCCGCGGCGCTGTCTTCGGCCGCCGGCAAGCGGCTGGTGCTGCACTGCGCCACGGGCGCCCGCTCGGCCGAGGCGGCGCGGCGCCTGCTGGCGGCGGGCGCCGGCGAGGCCACCCAACTCGCGGGCGGCATCACCGCCTGGAAGCGCGCCGGCTATTCGCTCGCCGCCGATCCTGGCGCCAAGCTGCCGATCATGCGCCAGGTGCAGATCGTCGCCGGCGGCCTGGCGCTGTCCGGCACGGTCCTGGGCTTCGCCGTGCATCCCTGGTTCTTCATCCTGTCCGGCGCGGTTGGCGCGGGGCTGATGCTGGCGGGCCTCACCGGCACCTGCATGATGGCGAACCTGCTGATGAAGCTGCCTTACAACCGCGCGCAGCGGGCCTAGCCGATGCCGCAGGCCGCGAAGGCGGCCGCGAAGGCGCGCCGTCCGTCGGCGTCCATGCGGTCGAACAGGTAGCGCCGCGAGGCGCACAAGCGCGCGGCATGCGGATCGGCGGCCGCACGGGCGGCCGGGACATCGAGGATGCCGATCGGCACGGCGTCGTCCGGGCAGCTGAACCAGCGGCTGCGCCGGCCTATATGCTCGGCCGCCGGAAGGTTGCCACAGCGCGCCGCGACGAACGGCGCGCCGGCGTTGGGATCGTTGAACATCGGCGTGGTCGACAGTGGCGCGCGGTCCGCCAGCACCGCCAGCGGCACGTAGAGGCCGCTGGAGTCGGTCGGCCAAGGCGGCA
This sequence comes from Alphaproteobacteria bacterium, assembly GCA_020851015.1. The sequence goes on from JADZDN010000202.1 coordinate 3,032, forward strand.
GCGCCGCGCGGTCGGACTGCGCGATCGGCTTGTCGGCGACATGGCACTGCTGGCACTGGTTGAGCGACCGGAAGCGCATCACCGCGCCGAAGGACGGGGTCACGCCGGTGAACGGCGCAGGGGTATCGCGCACGAGCTGCGTCAGGAGCGCCGTCGCGGCGAGAGCGCGGTGGGGATCGTCGCGCGGCCATTCCCAGCCCGTCAGCGCCGCGCCCGGGGCGGCATCGACCGGGCGGAACACGCGGAAATACTCGCGGCCGTCCGCACCCCAGCGGGTGCCGCGCACGTCGTCGACGCTCCATAGCCCGTCCCCGCCATCCGCCAGCGACACGCGATCGCTCTCGCTGCCCGGCGGCAGGGTCAGGGTTGGCCGCTCCTGGCCGGGCAGCAGGCGCACGGCGATGCGCGCGCCTTCGGGAATCCGCAGATAGACCAGCGTGCGCCAGCCCGGAGCGGTGGAGACGCGGATTGCCGGCGTCATCTCGACGAAGCCGTTGTCGCGCCAGTAGCGCTGGGGATCGGCAATATCGACGCGCCGCGGCTCGAGCGCCGGTGCGGGCAGGTCGGCGCGCGCCGAACCGGCGGCAAGGAAGACCGTTGCGGCAAGGGCGGCGACGCTAACCCGGCTGGGCATCGCAGGCAGCCTATCATCCCCCGCTCGCGGCGGGGGCGGTCCCGCACGCGGACGTGAACAGCGCCTGCGGCAGGCTTGCTACGCCGGGCGCGCCGCGCCGGCGACGGCGGCGGTGTCGTAGAACTCGAAGAAGGTCACGGCCTTGCCGTTCTTGAAGCGCCAGAGATCGACCTTTGGCGTCTGGACGCGCTTGCCGGTGGCGATGTTGCGCCAAGCCGTGATGCCGATCATCACGATGGTGTCGTCCTCGCAGACGAAGCGCTCGACCGTGTAGTGCTCCATCGTGAACCCGGCCGTCAGCTCGGACAGGTAGCCGCGCACCTCCTCGCGCGAGGTGCGGGTGCGCGTCCAGGGCACGCCGTGCTGGCCCGCCGCCAGGGAGCGGAAATCCATCCTATCCGCGCATAGCTCGAGCCAGGTGTCGATGCTCTTGCCCTTGCTGTCGTGCCAAGCCTGGTAGGCCGCCTTGAGGCGAGGCAACGCGAGTTCCCATTCGGCCATCGTTCCTTCCCCTTTGCGAGCCGTTGCAATCGAAGCTAGAGCGCCGCCTGATGGCCGGGCAAGCCGAAAGCCGTCATTTGCCCCAACGCAGGAGGATAGGATTTATCGCGCCCATCAGTTCCAGCAGCCCGGCGCGCGTCGCGGGGTGCAGCGGTTCAAGGGGGTGGCGCACCGCATCCGACTTGATGACGCCGCCTTCCATCATCGCGGTCTTGGTCGCGCGCAGCCCGCATTGCCGGTTCTCGTAGTTGATCAGCGGCAGGATGCGGGCATAGGCGGCAACGGCGTCGGCCCGCCGTCCGGCGCGGTAGTGCTGGAGCACCGGCTTGATGAGGTCCGGGATCAAGGCGCTGGGCATCGTACCGGTGGCGCCGGCGTCGAGGTCGGCCAGCAGCGTGATCGATTCCTCGCCGTCGAACGGACCTTCGATCGCGGCCCCGCCGGCCTCGATCAGCGCGCGCAGCTTTCCAGCCGTGCCCGGCACCTCGATCTTGAAGTAGCGCACCGTCGGGATTTCCTTCGCCATGCGGGCGAGGAACGGCACCGTGAGCGTGGTGCCGCTGAGCGGCGCGTCCTGCACCATGATCGGGATCCCGACCGCCCCGGCGATCTGCTGGAAATGCTCGAAGATGCCCCTCTCGTCGGCGCGCATTGATGCTCCGTGATAGGGCGGCATCAGCATCAGCATCTTGGCGCCTGCATTCTCGGCTGCCCGGGCACGCTCCACGGCGATGCGCGTGGAGAAGTGGCTGGTCGTGGCGATCACCGGCACGCGGCCCGCCACGTGCCCCATGCAGAGATCCAGCAGCACCTCGCGCTCGCGGTCCGCCAGCAGGAACTGCTCGGAGTAGTTGGCCAGGATGCAGATGCCGTCGACCCCCTGGTCGACCATGCAGTCGAGCACGCGCTTCATGCCCTCGAGGTCGAGGTCGCCGTTGGGATGGAACGGCGTCGGCGCGATCGGATAGACGCCTGAATAGGGGCTGGGCATGAGCAGGTTTCCTCCGCGACTGAATGTTCGTTGCGCCGATCATAGCCTGACGCCCGCGCTTGCAATGTCCGGCCAATGGCCGTACAGTCAATCGATTGGAGGCTGCAATGACCCGTAGAGCGACCAAGGCCGTGGCAGCGCCGCGAGCCCGCGACGAACGGCTGGAGGCGCGCATTTCGCGCGAGCAGAAATCGCTGTTCCAACGGGCCGCGGAACTGCAGGGTCGTACCTTGACCGACTTCGTTGTTGCGAGCGTGCATGAAGCTGCAATGCGCGCGATCGCCGAGGATCGCGCCATCCGCCTAAACGCCGATGAGAGCCTGGCCCTGGCCGATGCACTGCTGCGGCCGCGCTCGCCGAATTCCCGCCTGCGGGCGGCGGCGCGCCGATACATCGCCGCTGCCGGGCGTTGATTGGCGCGAGGCACCGCCCCCTGCCGCGTCGAACCGCTGGACGAGCGGCATGACCGCTCCCGCTTCGGCTGTGGCGTCGAGCCGCTTGACCGCTTCTTCCGCCGGCAGGCCGGCCAGGACATGCGGCGGCGCGTGTCGACGTGTTTCATCGCCGTCGCCGATGGCGACCCATCGATCGCGGGCTTCTACACCCTGTCGGCAAGCGAGATTCTGCTCGCATCCCTTCCGCCGGACTTGGCCAAGCGCCTGCCGCGCTATCCCAATGTTCCCGCCGTCCTTATGGGACGGCTTGCCGTCGACTTGCGCCATCGCGGCAAGGGAATCGGCGAGTTCCTGCTGCTGGACGCCATGAGTCGGACAATTCGCAGCGAGGTTGCCGCCTTTGCGTTCATCGTTGACGCAAAGGACGAAGCCGCCGCGGCCTTCTATGCGCGCTATGGGTTGCGGGCGCTGGGCGGTGGCGGACGTCGGTTGTTCCTGCCGGTCGCGGAGATCGCCAAGTTGTTCGCCTAGAGCCCGTCGTCACATCCGCATCCGCTTGCCTTCCGGGTCGAAGGGCGGCGCCGGGATGATGGTGGCCTTGCGGCGGTCGCCGATGATCTCGATCTCGAAGGCGCCCTTGCCGCGCTCGGCGGCCAGCGCCGCCGGCACGTAGCCCTGGGCCAGCGACATATCCACGCAATGCCCGTAGCCGCCCGAGGTGACCCAGCCCACCACCTTGCCGCCGTGCCAGATCGGCTCGTCGCCCAACACGTCGGCGTCGGCCGCGTCCACGACCATGGTGACGCGCCGCAGCTTGCCGCCCTCCTGCTTCTCCTTCAGCGCGGCGTCGCGACCGATGAAGCCGTTCTTCGTCAGATCGACGAAACGGTCGAGCGCGGCCTCGAATGGCCCGTAGATCGGGCGCAGCTCGCGATACCAGGTGGGGAAATTCTTTTCGAGGCGCAGGCACAGCAATGCCCGCATGCCGAAATTGGCGATGCCCGCGTCCTTTCCGGCAACCATGAGTTCCCGATAGAGCCGGCCCAGGTATTCCGGCGCGCCCCAGATCTCGTAACCCAGGTCGCCGGTGTAGGTGACGCGGTTGATCATCGTCGGCACGTTGGCCACGTCCATCGACCGGTGGTCGAGGAACTTGAACGCCGCGTTCGACACGTCCGCGTCGGTCAGCCGCTGCAGCACATCGCGCGATTTCGGCCCGGCCAGCGACAGGCCCACCAGGCCCATGTCGTAGCGCCGTATCTTCACCGAGCCGTCCGTCGGCAGATGCCGCTCGAACCAGCGCATATGGTACTTCTGCGCCTGCGACGAGCCCCACATCAAAAGGCGGTCGTCCGCCGCCTTGGCGATGGTGAAGTCGCCGATCAATTTGCCGGCCTCGTTCAGCATCGGGGTCAGCACGATGCGCCCCTGGCGCGGCATCTTGTTGGTCATCATCCGGCCCAGGAACGACTCCGCGCCCGGCCCGGCGATCTCGTATTTCGCAAAGTTGGCGATCTCGGTGACGCCCACCCGATCGCGCACCGCCTTGCATTCCGCCTTCACGTGCGGGAAGTCGTTGGAGCGGTGGAAGGACACGATGTCCCGGGGCTCGACGCCCTTGGGCGCGAACCACAGCGGGGTCTCCAGCCCCCAGCTGTCGCCCATCACGGCGCCCTGCGCGAGCATCGCGTCGTAGAGCGACGTGGTCTGCTGCGGGCGCGCCGCGGGCAGTTCCTCGTTGGGAAAGCGGATCGAGAAGCGGCGGGAATAGTTCTCGCGCACCTTCGCGTTGGTGTAGGGCCGGGTCGCCCATTCGCCGAACCGCGCGATGTCCATCGCCCAGACATCGAAGCCGGGATCGCCGTTGACCATCCACTGCGAGAGCGCCAGGCCCACGCCGCCGCCCTGGCTGAACCCCGCCATCACCGCGCAGGCGCACCAGAAATTCCGCAGGCCCTGGACCGGGCCGACCAGCGGATTGCCGTCGGGCGAGAAGGTGAACGGCCCGTTGATGACGCGCTTGATGCCGGCCTTGCCCATCGCCGGGAAGTGCTTGAACCCGATCTCGAGGGACGGCGCGATGCGGTCGAGGTCGGGCGGAAGCAGCTCGGTACCGAAATCCCACGGCGTCTGCCGCGGCTGCCAAGGCACGCAGGCCTTCTCGTAGGTGCCCAGCACCATGCCCTGGTGCTCCTGGCGCATGTAGATCTCGGCCTTGAAGTCGATCGCGTGCGGCAGCTCGTGGCCCTTGTCCTTGTTGAACTGAATCACCTCGGGCATGTCCTCGGTGACCAGGTACATGTGCTCCATCGCCAGCACCGGCAGTTCGATGCCGACCATGCGGCCGACCTCGCGCGCCCACAATCCGCCGCAGTTGACGACATGCTCGGCGTGGATGTCGCCCTTGGTCGTCCTGACCGTCCAGGTGCCGTCGCCGCGCGGATCGAGCGCCGTCACGCGGGCCTGCAGGTAGATCTCGGCGCCAGCGATGCGGGCGGATTTGGCATAGGCATGGGTCGTGCCGGCCGGGTCGAGGTTGCCGTCGGCCGCGTCCAGCATGGCGCCGACGAAAAACCTGTCCTCGAGCAGCGGGAAGAGCCGCTTGGCTTCCTTGGCGCTCATCAGTTCGGTCTCGAGGCCGAGATAGCGGGCGCGGGCATGCGCCATCTTCAGCCATTCCATGCGCTCAGGGGTGTCGGCGAGCATCAGCCCGCCCGAGCGGTGCAGACCGCAGGACTGGCCGGAAATCCTCTCCAGCTCGTCGTAGAGCCCGATCGTGTACCCCTGCAGCTTGGCGACGTTGGGATCGCCGTTCAGCGTGTGGAACCCGCCCGCCGCATGCCAGGTGGACCCGGAGGTGAGCTGGTCTCGCTCCACCAGCACGACGTCGCGCCAGCCGGCCTTGGTCAGGTGATAGAGAACGCTGCAGCCAACCACCCCGCCGCCGATGACGACGGCCCGCGCCTGGGATTTCATCGCTGTCCCCCCGTGTGCCTAGAGCAGCCCGCGCTGGGCGAGGTTGCGCATCAGCGCGCCCGAGCCGAAAGTCCAGGGCGACGCCTTGTCGGACGTCGTCACGCGATTGACCAGCGCGCCCAGCGTGGGGGTGGCGATGGTGACGATATCGCCGACCTGATGGGTAAACCCCGATCCCTTGGCGCCGCGGTCCTTGGTCGGCGCGAACATCGTGCCGAGGAACAGCACGAAGCCGTCGGGATACTGGTGCGCCGGCCCGGTCGTATGCGCAACGAGCTCGAGCGGGTCGCGGCTGATCTTGGACATCGAGCTCTTGGCGTCGAGCAGGAACTGGTCGGCGCCGCGCACGCTCAGGTGCACGTCGGCGCGGCGCACGTCGTCGATCGAATAGGTCTCGTCGAACAGGCGGATGAACGGGCCGACCGCGGAACTGGCGTTGTTGTCCTTGGCCTTGCCCAGCAGCAGCGCGCTGCGCCCCTCGAAGTCCCGCAGATTGACGTCGTTGCCCAGGGTCGCGCCTTTCACCTCGCCGCGCGCGTTGACCGCCAGCACGATCTCGGGCTCCGGATTGTTCCAGGACGAATCGGGATGCAGGCCGATCTCGGCGCCGGTGCCGACCGAGGCCATCGGGGGGCACTTGGTGAAGATCTCGGCGTAGGGGCCGATGCCGACCTCGAGATAGGGCGACCACAAATCGCGCTGGATCAGCGCCTGCTTCAGCTTGTCGGCCTCGATCGAGCCCGGCTTGACCGCCGACAGGTCGGCGCCGATCTCGCGGTTGAGTTCGCGACGCAGCGAGTCCTGGCGCGAGGAATCGCCCTTGGCCTTGGACTCGATCACGCGTTCCAGCATCGAGTTGGCGAAGGTGACGCCGGCGGCCTTGACCGCCTGCAGGTCGCAGGGCGCCAGGAAATAGGGCCGTCCCGGGTCGCGCTTGTCGCAAGGCGTGTTGGCGAGAACCTCGGCGACGGTCCCGATCCGCCTAGCGCCCTTGGCGGCCCGCGCCAAGCTGAGCGGGTTGGGCGCGTTGAGCAGTTCACTGACCGTGGGCGACAGGCCGGTGATGTCCCAGACCCCGTCGGAACGCAGCGACACCACCGCCGGCCCGGCCGGGCCGCCGGACAGCGGTCCGGGAAGCCAGGCGCGGCCGACCAGCGTGCCCTTGGTGCCGTCGGACGGCAGGCTCAGCGCGGCATCCAGCGTCAGGCGCATCGTCGAATTCTCCCCCAAACCGCGGACCGTGCCACTGTGGTGCGGTGGCCGACAACTGTCCAGACGGCCCGTCGCGGTCTGCGATTGAACCCCGGGTCCGTTCTCTCTATATACCGGCGCGCGGCAGGGAATAGACGATGCGCGTCAACGGCAGGCACTACCGGACGATCTGGCCGGCGGCGGGAGGCGAGCCCCCCGGGGCGGTCGAGATCATCGACCAGACCCTGCTGCCGCATGCTTTCGCGACGCTGACGCTGCAATCGCTGGATGACGCCGCGCGCGCCATCAGTACCATGCAGGTGCGCGGCGCGCCCCTGATCGGCGCCACCGCCGCCTATGGCGTTGCGCTCGCCATGCGCGCGCACGCCTCGGACGAGGCGCTCGACCGCGCCTGCGACACCCTGCTCAAGACGAGGCCGACCGCGGTCAACCTGCGCTGGGCGCTCGACGACATGCGCACGCACCTGCGCAACCGGCCGCGCGGCGAGCGCGTCGCCGCCGCCTATGAACGCGCGGCCCAGATCTGCGACGAGGACGTGGCGATCAACGACGCGATCGGCACCCATGGGCTGAAGCTGTTCCGCGAGGCAGCGGACCGAAAAGGCGGGCCGGCCGCAGGCCCGTTGAATGTCCTGACCCACTGCAATGCGGGCTGGCTGGCGACGGTCGACTGGGGCACGGCGCTGGCCCCGATCTACAAGGCCCACGACGCGGGCATGGATGTCCATGTCTGGGTCGACGAGACCCGGCCGCGCAACCAGGGCATGAGCCTGACGGCCTGGGAGCTGGGCCAGCACGGGGTGAAACACACGGTGATCGCCGACAATACCGGCGGGCACCTGATGCAGCACGGCATGGTCGACCTGTGCATCGTCGGCACCGACCGCACCACCGCCACGGGCGACGTGTGCAACAAGATCGGCACCTACCTGAAGGCGCTGGCCGCGCACGACAACAACGTGCCGTTCTATATCGGCCTGCCCTCGCCGACGATCGACTGGACGATCGGCGACGGGGTGAAGGAAATCCCGATCGAGCAGCGCGGCGGCGAGGAACTGTCCCGCATCGCGGGGCGCCTGGCGGACGGAAAGGTGGTCACGGTCGACATCGCGCCCGAGGGCAGCGCCGTCGCCAACTATGCCTTCGACGTGACGCCCGCGCGGCTGGTGACGGCGCTGGTGACGGAGCGCGGCGCCTGCCCCGCAACCGCGGCGGGGTTGCGCGGCCTGTTCCCCGAGCGGTCGGAGAGGAAAGCCGTTTGATGCACGCGATGTCCTCGCGGCACGCACCCCCCACCCTACCCCTCCCCCGCAAGGGGGGAGGGGACTCCTCCTTTGTCCCCCCTCCCCTCGTGGGAGGGGGTCAGGGGGAGGGGGCCGCCGCATCGCACTGCCATTGCTGCGCGCGAGGCATCCCATGAAAAACCTGTGGTCCGACCGCGACGCGCGGGCGATGGTGAAACGCTACGCGACCCAGGGCGTGAACGAGGACCTGGCGCTGCGCGTCTATACCTCGCGCCTCTTGGGCGGCGAGCCCCGGCTGGTGCAGCACGGCGGCGGCAACACCTCGGTCAAGACCGTGGTGCGCGACCAGGTGGGCGACGAGGTCACCGTGCTCTGCGTCAAGGGCAGCGGCTGGGACATGGAGAAGATCGAGCCGGCCGGACTGCCCGCCGTGCGGCTCGAGCCCCTGAAGCGCCTCGCGAAGCTGGATGCGCTGAGCGACGAGGACATGGTCAACCTGCAGCGCGGCAACCTGATCGACCAGGCCTCGCCCAACCCCTCGGTCGAGACGCTGCTGCACGCCTTCCTGCCGCACAAGTTCATCGACCACACGCATTCCAACGCCGTGCTGTCGCTCTGCGACCGGCCGGACGGCGAGAAGCTGTGCCGCGACCTGTATGGCGACCGCGCGGCGCTGGTGCCCTATGTCATGCCGGGCTTCGCGCTGGCCAAGCTGGCGCGCGACGTCCATGCCGCCAACCCGGACTGCGAGGGGCTGATCCTGCTGAAGCATGGCATCTTCAGCTTCGGCGCCACGGCGCGCGCGGCCTATGACCGGATGATCGACCTTGTCAACCTGGCCGAGGGGCTGCTGGCTAGGGACAAGCCCGCGAAACGCGCAGCCGGGAAGCTGCCGCGCAAGCTCGCGTCCCTGGCCGAGGTCGCGCCGGCGATCCGCGGCGCGCTGGCCCAGCCGGTCGACCGCAACGAGGGGCGCTGGACGCGCTTCGTGCTGGAGCATCGCGGCTCCGAGCGCGTGATGGCGTTCGTCAACGCGCGGGACGTATCGCGCGCCGCGCGCGGCGGCGTGGCCACGCCCGACCACGTCATCCGCACCAAGCCCTGGCCGCTCGTCCTGCCGGCGGCGGAATCGGGCAGGCTCGACGATTTCGCCGCCGCGGCCCGCGCGGCGGCGGCGGCCTACCAGCGCGACTACCGCGCCTATTTCGAACGCCACAACGCGACGGCCAAGCCGAAGAAGAAGCCGCTCGATCCCCTGCCCCGCGTCGTGCTGGCGCCGGGCCTTGGCCTGTTCGGCCTGGGCGCGTCGGCCAAGGACGCAAAGGTCGTCGCCGACATCGCCGAGACCTGGGTCGACGTCGTGACCGCGGCCGGGGCCGGCAAGGGCTTCGAGAGCATTCCCGAGCGCGACATCTTCGACATGGAATACTGGTCGCTGGAGCAGGCCAAGCTCGGCAAGGCGGCCGAGAAGCCGCTGGCGCGCCAGGTCGCGGCCGTCACCGGCGGGGGGGGCACGATCGGCGCGGCGATCGGCGCCGCGTTCCGCCAGCAAGGCGCGGAGGTGGCGCTGCTCGACCTGAACGGCGACGCCGCCCGGGCTGCCGCGACGAAGCTGGGCGGGCTGGGATTGCGCTGCGACGTCACCGACCGTGCCTCGGTCGATGCCGCGTTCGATGCGATCGCGCGCGCCTTTGGCGGCGTCGATATCGTGGTCTCGAACGCCGGCGCCGCCTGGCAGGGCCGTATCGGCGAGGTCGCGGACGCGGTGCTGCGCCGGAGCTTCGAGCTGAATTTCTTCGCCCACCAGCATGTCGCCCAGGCCGCGCTGCGGATCATGCGCGCGCAGGCCACGGGCGGGACGCTGCTGTTCAACGCCTCGAAGCAGGCGGTCAACCCCGGCCCGAACTTCGGGCCCTACGGCCTGCCCAAGGCGGCGACCCTGGCGCTGATGCGGCAGTACGCGATCGACTATGGCGCCGAGGGCATCACCGCCAACGCCGTGAACGCCGACCGCATCCGCTCGGGCCTGTTGACCGCGGACATGATCAAGAGCCGGTCCAACGCGCGGGGCGTCAGCGAACACGACTACATGGCCGGCAACCTCCTGGGCCGCGAGGTGCGGGCCGAGGATGTGGCCGAGGCGTTCGTGTCGCTGGCGCTGGCGCGCAAGACCACCGGCGCGGTCCTGACCGTCGACGGCGGCAACATCGCGGCGGCGTTGCGGTAGGATGGGCGCGGGCCGGATGCCGGCCGCAACGCCTCGCCCGGGAAGTCAGGGCCCGCGATGACCGACGATATCGTCGCCAAGCTGGAGCGGCGCCTGGGCCGCCTGCACGCCCGCCAGCGCCTGGGCATCGAGGGCGATCACGAGGCGCGCGTGTTCGGGCACGGGCTCAACTTCTTCCATATCGAGAACTGGTATTCGGCCCATTCGCTGATCCGCAAGACGCTGAAGGCGAGCGGCCTTTACTGGCGCGGCGCGGCCAACGCGCGGCGCGTGCAGATCAGGCGCAATCCGGTCGCGCTGCGGGGCCTGCCGCCGGCCTTCGACGGCTTCACCATCCTGCATATCAGCGACATGCACGTCGACATCAGCCCGGGCGCGATGGAGACGCTGGAGTCGCTGCTGCCGGGCCTCACCTACGACCTCTGCGCGCTGACCGGCGATTTCCGCGGCCAGACCTATGGGCCGTTCGACGCGACCCTGGCCGGGCTCGCGCGCATCCGCGCCAGGATCGCGTCGCCGGTCTATGCGGTGCTGGGCAACCACGACACGATCCGCATGGCGCCGGGCATGGAGGAGATGGGCATCCGCCTGCTGCTCAACGAAACCGAGGCGATCGAGCGCGGGGGACAGCGCATCCACCTGGCGGGCATCGACGACGCGCACTACTTCCGCGTCGACAACATCGAGAAGACGGCCGAGCGCATTCCGCGCGACGAGGTGTCGATCCTGCTGTCGCACACGCCGGAGATCTATCGCCAGGCCGCCCACGCCGGGTTCCATCTTCTGCTGGGCGGGCACACCCATGGCGGGCAGATCTGCCTGCCCGGCGGAATTCCGATAACCCTCGATTCGCACCTGCCGCGCCGGCTGGGTTCCGGCGCGTGGAAATATCGCGGGATGATCGGCTATACCTCGGTCGGCCTCGGCTCGTCGATCGTGCCGGTCCGCCTGAACTGCCTGCCCGAGATCCCGCTGCACGTCCTGCGCGCGGCCGCTCAATAGGGCCGGTCGCGGATGCCGAGCCGGTAGAGCAGCCGCGAGATCGCGAGCTCGCCGAAAAGGAAGACCGCGACGCAAGCGACGATGTCGGCCCAAGTTAGCGACAGGGAAATCCGGCAGGCGAGCAGCGGAAACAGCGATTCCGGCACCTGGTCGAGCCCGAGCGCCATGCTGCTGGGAACCAGCCGCAGGCGGCGCTTGACGAAGCTGGAGAACAGGTCGCCCGCCATTGCCAGCGCGCCGACGATCGCGCCGGTGGACCAGTCCAGGCCGATCGGGGGCGCGATCGCCGCGGCGACGGCGACCGCCAGCACGACGCCGCGCAGCGTCTTCGACCGGCCGACCAGCGGCTGGCCGTCGACAAAGCGCAAGCCGCCATCGAGCGGCCAGGCGAAGCGTTCGCCGAGCAGCTTCTTGGCGAACACCGGCGTACCGTTCGCCGCCGCCAGCAGCACCAGCAGTTGCAGGTCGGCCAGCGGCTGCATGGCGGCCGCTAGCTCTTGGCGTCGAGCTCGGGATAGCGCCGATAGATGCCGATATCGCTGAACGGAATGCGCCGCTTGGAGGCCAGGTAGGCCGCGATGCGCGGCCGGTCCGCCACGCGGTCGCGCAGCGCCACGACGCGGGGCAGCTTCGTCTCCAGACGCTTCATCGCATGGGGAAAGGCATAGCGCATGCCCTCGACGATCTGGAACAGCGACAGGTCGGGATAGGTCAACCGCCCGCCCACCAGGTAGCGGTCGCCCGCGGGGTTCTGCGCCAGCACGCGTTCGAAATACCCCAGGAACTTCGGCGCGCGGTAGCGCCGGAAGGCGGCGCTGTAGCGCAGCGACTCCGGCTCCTGGTCCACGTAGTGCAGTGCGGAGGAGATCGGATGATGCGTGTTGTGGATCTCCTGCACGAAGTCGGTGACGGTGAGCTGGAGCTGGTGCGCCCACAGCCGGCCGGACTCGTTTTTCGGCGCCAGCCCATGCCGGCCGCCCAGGTAGAGCAGGATGTTGGCGGTCTGGGCGATCACGAGCTTGCCGGCCTTCAGGAACGGCGGCGCGAAGGGCGGCGGCGCCGCCCGCCGGCTTTCCATCATGCGGATCATCGCGTCCTCGCCCCCGGCGCGGCGCGCCACATCGACATACTCGGCGCCTGCCTCCTCCAGCGCCAGGCGCACGAACTCGCCGCGGCCCTGGATCGTCGGCCAGTAGTAGAGCAAATAGCGCATGGGGTTTCCTCGCCTGGGCGATCGGTCTGAAGATCTTAGCAGCCGGGTACGCTGACCGCCGAGCGTCTGCGCCGCAACTGACTGACGCGGGCGGGTCGCGGTCATTCCGCCGGCGCTTCGGATTCCTCGCCGTAGCTAACGCGCTCAAGCCGCGCCAGATGCGGCAAGCCGGCGGCGATCTCCTCCGATTCCGGCATGCTGGGCTGGGCACCTCGCTTGATGCAGGCGAGCGCGCCCGCGACGGACGCGCCGGCAAGCGCACCCTCCAGACCCAATCCCCCGGCCAGGCCAGCCGCCAGCGCGCCCACGAAGGCGTCTCCGGCGCCGGTGGTGTCGACCACCGCCTCCGGCTTCAGCCGCAAGGTCGGCACCAGCCAGCCCAGTTCGCCGTGAAAGGCGATGGCGCCCGCGTCGCCCAGCGTCACGACGACGGCCAGCTGCCGGCCGGCAGCAAGATAGCGCGCCGCCATTACCGGCGTGCCGGACGGCAGGCCCGCCGCCGCCGCGACCGCCGGCGCCTCGTGCTCGTTCATCACCACCAGGTCGACAAGGTCGAGCAGCGAGGGCGGGATCGCCGCGGCCGGGGCGGCATTCAGCATGATCGTGGCGCCGCGGGCCGAGGCGCGTCGCGCCAGGGCCTCGGTGGCGCCAAGATCGGTTTCCATCTGCATCAGGAGCAAGGTTTCGGCATCGAACCATTCGTCCGGCGCCATCGCCGGATCGAGCGCGCGGTTGGCGCCGGACGCCACGACGATCTGGTTCTGCCCGTCGGCTGCAACCGCGATCATCGCCAGGCCGGTTGGGCCGTCGACCCGGGCGACACGGGACAGGTCCACGCCGCCCGCGGCCAGCAGCGAAAGTGCGGGTTCGGCGAAGGAGTCGCTGCCCACGCAACCGACCAGCCGAACCAGGCCGCGGCCGGCGCGCTTGGCTGCCAGCGCCTGGTTGGCCCCCTTGCCGCCCGGACACATTTCCACGTCCTGGCCCAGCACCGTTTCGCCTGACCGTGGCAAGGATGGCACGCGCAAGATCAAATCGAGATTGATCGACCCGAAAACGACTACCCCCATCGCGCCCCCCAGCGCCCTGCCAACGTTCGGAATGCAACGATCCGACGCGACGGCCCGCACTGTAGCCGATTCGCCCGGCGGCCGCTCTTGTTGTCAGCGGTGGTTTTGGCTAGTTTCATGCGTTGGGAGAGGTCGTCCAGCGATGGACAATCGAGAACGGCCCGCAAGCGGCCGCTCATAACCACTTCTAAGGAAAACGGCACCCTCATGGACTTGGCATCAATTCGTCGGGCGTACAAGCGCTATGCCGGCATGTACGACGTTGTGTTCGGCGCGCCGATGAATCCCGGCCGCA
>JADZDN010000203.1 GCA_020851015.1 Alphaproteobacteria bacterium
ACGGCCTGGGGCTGGAAGGCTGGATGGAGCGGCTGGCGCAAAGCGCCGCCTACAAGGGCGCGGTGGTCGTGGCGTCCAGCGGCATCCAGCCGCAGACGATGGAGGAGGAAGAGGAAGGCAAGAAGGCACCCAAGCGCGTCATCGATCCGCATGCCTGGCAGGATCTGCGCAACGCGCTGGTCTATGCCGACAACATCGCCGCCGGGCTCGCCAAGGCCGATCCGGCCGGCGCGCCCGCCTACAAGGCGAACGCCGACGCCTACAAGAAGCAGCTCATCGACCTCGACGCCTGGGTCCGGGCCGAGATCGGCGCCGTGCCCAAGCCCAAGCGCAAGGTCATCACCTCGCACGACGCCTTCGGTTATTTCGGCAGCGCCTACGGCGTGGCCTTCCTGGCGCCCGTGGGCATCAGCACCGATGCCGAACCCTCGGCAAAGGGAGTGGCGTCGCTGATCCGCCAGATCAAAAAGGAAAAGACCAAGGCGCTGTTCGTCGAGAACATCACCAACCGCAAGATGATCGAACAGATCGGCAAGGAGACCGGCGTGAAGCTGGGCGGCGCGCTGTTTTCGGACGCGCTGTCCCCGCCCGGCGGCCCCGGCGACAGCTACATCAAGATGTTCCGCAACAACGTGCCGCTGCTCAAGGCAGCAATGCTGCAGGACTAGGCGGCGCCACAGGCTGGTCACAATGCCTGTCCAAGAATTGCCAAATTAGCGCGGCATCCATAGCAGCCGCGCGGGGGACAATCCCGCCCATCGCCATCGCCGACGCCGCCGAGGAGGATCATGATGATTCCGCCTGCCGCTCGACGTGTCTCTCCGATGCCGGCTGTTGCCGGGCTTCTCGCCGCGATGACGTTGCTTGCCTCGGTGCCGGCGGCGCGCGCGATCGACGCTACGAACAATCCGCGGGGCAACCAGGGCCCGCGGGGCGACACGGGAAACAATGGCGGCGCGCAGCAATCGGACGATGCCTTCCGCAGGACCGAATACAAGGTCGACACCAGGCTGGGGCCCGAGTTGTCGATCAGCTCGCAAGTCCGGGTCCGGCCCCCGTCGGTCGACGGCGGCAGCGACGCCAGCGGCATTGCGCCCGGCCTGGCCGGCGCCACCGACGATCGCGGACTCTATGTCGAGCAGATGTACGGCACCTATGAAAGGCCGTTCGGCGGGGTGCGCGTCGGCAAGTACGAGAACCCGGCGTTCGGCGTGCCGAACGACGCGCCGCGCGGACCCGGGGTGCTGGGCTGGGAATCGCCGCTGGACGAATACCGGCTTAACCGCGCGCTGGGCGTCAATCCCTTCGCCAAGCTCGATGCCGGCGTCGCCGGCAACGTCCGCGTGGACGCCAGCGTGTTCGGCGCGCCGGACGCCGCGACCGCGCCGATCGGCGCCGCGGGACCGGAGTCGTCGCCGAGCCGCGGCGGAACGCAGAGCCCCTCGGTCGCGCTGTCGCTGGACGCCAGCGACGTGATGCGGGTGAAGGGGCTTGGCTATCATTTGGGAATGCAGCGCCTCGCGGCCGATCCCGCCGATCCCGCGGCGGCGCGCCAGGGCGTCGCGACCGGGCTTCGCTACGGCACCGCGCTCGGCGGCGGCAGCCAGCTCGGCGTGTCGGCCGAGGCGGGCTACGTGCAGCAGGCGGACCCGGCCGGCGCCGAGGTGGTGCGGCCCGGCATGGCGCTCAAGGGCTCGCTCGACGACTGGCGGGCCTTCGCAAACTACAGCGCCACCCGCGAGGCGGCGCCGGCCCCGCCCGCCGAGCCCGCCACGGGCGAGCGCAGCTATGGCGCGGGGCTGGGCTATGTGTTCGGCCAAGGGCCCAGCGTCGATCTTGCCTGGATGCGCCGGAAAGCAGAACGCGAATCCCTGACCGAGGAGGCCGCGCGTGACAGCGTGGGCCTTCGGATGAAGTACAACCTGAAATTTTAGACACTATCCGGCTGCACCCGCTCATCCGCCGGCGCATGGCTGGCAGGCGCCGCGCTCCTGGTCGCCGCCTTGCGCGCGCGGCCACGGTTGCCAACATCCAAGATCTGTTCGTCCAACGAGGGAGTGTGCCATGCGCGCAGCAGCAATGGCGGTCGCTCTGGCGCTCGCGCTCGTCGCGGGCCATGCCCAGGCGCAGTCCAGGTCTCCGATGGTGATGGATCCCTACGCCTACCATCCGCAACGCCTCGCGCCCGGGACCGCGGAATACGAGTTTGCCGTCCGTCAGCGGGCCCCGATCGCGAAGCACGCCGAGCCGCTTGCGCTCGAGCAGGCGCTTGCGACCTGTGACGCGCAGTATGGGAGCCTGTCCCCGGCGACGCGCGAGAAATGCGAGATCAAGGCGCGGCAGCAGGCGACGGTCCCGTAACGCCTGGCCACGCCGCCGATATGGCCGGGCTCGCCGCCTAGCCAATCCTGGCCCGCTTTGTTAGGGTCCGCACCCGCCGGGCGGCCCCCCTTGGCTTTGACCTAGGGGGCGCGCCCCATCTGGAAAATGGCCCCGGCATCGGTTGGAGAACCGCGTCCATGTCGCAAGCAGTGCCCGTCACCGTGCTTACCGGCTTTCTCGGCGCCGGCAAGACCACGCTCTTGAACCGCATCCTGACCGAGCCGCACGGCAAGAAATATGCCGTGATCGTCAACGAGTTCGGCGAGCTCGGCATCGACGGCGACCTGGTGGTGGGCGCCGACGAGGAAGTGTTCGAGA
>JADZDN010000204.1 GCA_020851015.1 Alphaproteobacteria bacterium
TGACGCGGCGCGTGGCGCTCGCGCGCGCCATCGCCACCGACCCCATGCTGGCAATGTACGACGAACCCTTCGCGGGCCTGGATCCCATCTCGCTCAACGTCATCGCCGAGCTGATCCGCAAGCTGAACGACGCGCTCGGGCTGACCTCGATCATCGTGACCTACGACGTGTCGGAGTCGCTCAAGCTGGTGGATTACCTCTACGTCATCGCCGACGGCAGGCTGATGGGCGAGGGCACGCCCGAGGCGATGCTGTCGTCCGAGGATCCCTACCTCAAGCAGTTCCTGCACGCGCTGCCGGACGGGCCGGTGCGCTACCACTTCCCCGCCAAGCCGCTCGCCGAGGAGTTGAAACTCACCCCTTCTGCGGGATGAACTTCAGCGCCACCCCGTTGTTGCAGTAGCGCTTGCCGGTCGGCGGCGGGCCGTCGTCGAAGACGTGGCCGTGGTGGCCGCCGCAGCGCGCGCAGTGGTACTCGGTGCGCGGATAGAGGATCTTGTAATCGGTCTTGGTCTGGAACGCCCCCGGGATGAAGGTAAAGAACGACGGCCAGCCGGTGCCGCTGTCGAACTTCATCTCCGAGGTGAACAGCGGCAGCCCGCAACCCGCGCACACGAACACGCCGGCGCGCTTCTCGCGGTCGAGCGGGCTCGTGCCGGCGCGCTCGGTGCCTTCCTCGCGCAGCACGTCGTAGGCCGCCGGCGACAGGCGCTTCTTCCACTCGTCCTTCGAGAGCTTCAGCGGCTCGCCTGCACTCGGAACGGGCGTGCCGGGGGCAAGCAGGGCTTTCCAGTTGTCTTGCATCTTCTTGATCCCTTCCATGGTTTTCGGCTGGGCGTGCGCGCGCCCGAGCAACGGGCCCAGGGCCAGGAACGTGAGCAGCGTGCGGCGCGTCCGGCTTGTCAGCTTCATGCCTTCCTCCATGCGTGCATTATTACCGATGGGTCGGCGCAAGGCAGGAAGCATTACAGTTACAGGCGCAGGCCGATGCTGACGCGCAGGTCGGGGGTCACCGGGATGTGCCCGTAGATCACCGGCCGGGGCGGCGGGACGTAGATCACCCGCGGCGGCGCGTAGTAGACCGGTGCGGGTGCGTAATAGACCGGCGGCGGCGCATAGACCACGACCGGCCGCGGCCGATGGTGAGGATGCTTCGCGTGCCAGCCGTAGGCGCGGGCGTGGCGGGGCGGATCGGCGAAGGCCGGGACGGCGCCCAGCAGGGATGTTCCGGTGACGGCGGCAACGGCGAACAGTTTCCAGTTCATGGCGACCTCCTCTGTTGTTTGCAACATGCCCTATTTGACGCATGGTGCGGCGCGGAGGCTGTTAACCAGGTGCAAACCCTGTAAGCACTTGTAAACGCCGGGTATCATTGCCGCCAGGAGGATCCACCCATGCTCAAGGCGCTCGCCACCCTGATGCTCGCCCTGTTCGCCCAGCAGCTTGCGGCGCAGGACAACTACCCGAGCAAGCCGATCACGATGATCGCGCCGTTCCCGCCCGGCGGCGTCGCCGACATCGTCGGGCGCCCGCTGGCGGCCTCGATGGAAAAGGCCCTCAAGCAGCCGGTGCTGGTGGTCAATCGCTCCGGGGCCGGCGGTGCGGTGGGCACGACGGCCGCGGCCAGGGCGGCGCCCGACGGCTACACGATCCTGAGGTCGTTGTCGTCGATCTCGATCTTCCCGGTGTCCGACCCGATGAACGGGCGACCGGTGCCCTACCGCCTGTCGGACTTCGCCCCGATTGCGCTGGTGACCGCCGATCCGACCGTGCTGGTGGTCGCGGCCGACGGCCCGTACAAGACCATCCACGAATTCATCGCTTCGGCCCGGAACTATCCGAACCAGGTGAACTACTCGTCCTCGGGCACCTACGGAACGCTGCACGTGGCCATGGAGATGTTCGCGAACGCCGCCGGCATCAAGCTGTTCCACGTGCCCTACCAGGGCGGCGGTCCGGCGGTGACCGCGCTGCTGGGCGGGCAGGTCCATGCGCTCGCTTCCGGCCCGGCTGCCGCGATCGGGCAGATCAAGGGGGGCAAGATGCGCGCGCTGGCCGGCTGGGGCGACAAGCGCCTGCCGCTCATGCCCGAACTGCCGACGTTCAAGGAACTCGGCTACAGGGACGTCGAGTTCTACATCTGGTCCGGGGTCTTCGCGCCCGGCGCAACGCCGGCGCCGGTGCAGGAAAAGCTCCGCGCTGCCGTGCGCGCCGCGGTCGCCGATCCTCAGTTCCGGTCGGCGATGGATAAGGTGCAGACGCCGATCAATTACCTCGACGCGCCGGCGTTCGCCGAGTTCCTCGCCAGGGATGCGGCGCGGCTCAAGGTGGCCGTGGAGAAGATCGGCCCCATCGGGGCGAAGAAATAGCCGTCAGCGGCGCGTTCTTGCCTTCGGCCGGCGGTACTGCGCCAGCTTCCCCCAGCGGCGCTCGAAGGCATCGCGGCGGGCAAGGCTGCGCACCTGGGCCGGTGTGAGCAGCCGGTAGTGGCGGGTCGCCATCAGGTTGTCGACGAGTTCCCAGGCCCCATCCTCGGCCGTGACCCAGTCCCCGGGCGCCATGCGGCGCAGGTCGTAGGGCAGCGAGTAGGTGCGCAGCGTCTTGCGGTCCCGCTTGTTGTAGTACTCGTGGAACCAGGACATCGCCAGCTCGCGCAAGCTGCGGTAGATCGGGTCGCGCCAGCGCAGCACGAGGCCGTTGGTCTTGGAGATGGCCCCCCAGCAGCCGCGGCGGCGGAACAGCGCCACCACGTGGTCGTAGTCGTGCACCGCTTCCAGGTCGAGCAGCAGCGGCGGGTCGCCGTGGATCCACAGCGCACAGGCGGCCACCATGGCCCCCTCGATGCAATGCGCGCGCCGCTCGTGCAGCACGGCGCGCACGGAATTGCAGGTCTCGCCCCGCA
>JADZDN010000205.1 GCA_020851015.1 Alphaproteobacteria bacterium
ACCGCGTCGAGGCATTCCTTCACCGACAGGCGCTTGTTCCGGATCTCGTCCGGATAGTCGATCTTGCCGCAGCCCGCGCAGGCCAGGTTGCAGCGGAACAGCGGCTCGAGCATGAGCACGAGCGGGAAGCGCTGGCGCCCGAGCAGGCGCTGCTTCATCAGATAGGCCCCGATCCGGACCTGCGCGATCAACGGTACGCCCACGTCAATCCCTTTCTCACACCCTTACCCGGCCGCCTTTTCCTTCGGGGCGCCGAGCCGTTGTCCCGACTTGTCCGCTTTATTCCGCCGCTTCCACCAGGACCCGCGGCAGCTTGAACTGGATGTTTTCCTCGACGCCCTTCATCTTCTCGACGGTGATGGTGCCGATCTCGCCCAGGCGCGAAATCAACTCCTGCACCAGCTCCTCCGGCGCCGAAGCGCCGGCCGACACGCCGACCGAGCGCGCGTCGGCAAGCCACTTCGGATCGAGCATGGTCGCGTCGTCGATCAGATAGCTTGGCACGCCCATCTCGTCGCCGATCTCGCGCAGCCGGTTGGAGTTCGAGCTGTTGCGCGCGCCGACCACCAGCAGCACGTCGACCTCGCCCGCCAGCTCGCGCACCGCCGCCTGGCGGTTCTGCGTCGCGTAGCAGATGTCCTTGACGTCCGGGCCGACGATGTCGGGGAAGCGCTGCTTCAGCGCCTCGATCACGTCGCGCGTATCGTCGACGCTGAGCGTCGTCTGGGTGATGTAGGCCAGCTTCTTCGGGTCGCGCACCTGAAGCTTGGCGACGCCCTCGGCGGTCGATACCAGGCGGCAGCCGCCCGGAATGCGGCCCATCGTGCCTTCCACCTCGGGATGACCATGATGGCCGATCAGGACCACCTCGTAGCCCTTTTCGGCGTAGCGCTGGCCCTCCTTGTGGACCTTCGACACCAGCGGGCAGGTCGCGTCGATCACCGGCAGGTCGCGCAGCCCGGCTTCGCCTTCGACTTTCTCGGACACGCCATGGGCGCTGAATACCGTCACCCCGCCGTCCGGGATCTCGTCCAGCTCCTCGACGAACATGGCGCCCTTGGCGCGCAGGCTCTCGACCACGCGCTTGTTGTGGACGATTTCGTGGCGGACATAGACCGGGGGGCCATAGATTTCGAGCGCCCGCTCGACGATCTCGATGGCCCGCTCGACGCCGGCGCAGAAGCCGCGGGGCTGCGCCAGAACGACCTTCAGCGCGGGCTTTGCGCGGTCCGTCATCCCTGTATCCTTCCGAGCAAAAACCACACTTTCGTCAAGGACTTAGCGCCTCCTAGCCCTTCTAGATACTAAACTAACGCGGAACCTACCAGTTTTTTGGTGCACCGCCAACGCGCCCCAGCCATGCGCCGGGGCCGCTGTGGCACCACGGCATCACCCGGACGGAAGGGAGGACTTCAGGGAGGCAATTCGAGCGCGGCAGTCTGGCTATTGCAGGGTGAAAACGACCTTTCCGCCCTCGCTCGGCTCGGAGCGCTTGTACAGCAGACCGGTGTCGGCGAAATACCAGAACTCGTATTTCTCGCCGTCGAAATCCATCGTGTAGTAGTTCACCTTGGCGCGCTGCCCCTTGTAGCTCACTTCCTGCTGGCCCTCGAGCTTGGGCGGCTTCGCCGGCTTCACCTTGCCGCTGTTGGTGCTGATGTAGAGCGAACGCGGGGTCTTCATGAACCAGCCTTCCAGCCAGAAGCTGGCAGGCGCGACATCGGGGGCCACATCGCGCACGTTCGGCTTGTCCTTGTTCTTCGTCGCGCTCACCTGGGCCTTGCCGCCCGCCGCCGACATCTCGATCACGTAGTTGTCATCGCGGTCGCGGGTCTGGCCCTTGAAGCTGATGAGCTTTGCCGCTTCCCAGTTCTCGGTGTAGGTCGACTGGTTGATGACGTGGTAGTTCATCAACAGGACCTTGATGTTGAAGTTCAGGTCGACCTTGCCCTGGACCACGTAGCTGTCGGGCTTGCCGCCCGCGCTGATGGTGAAGGTCTGCGTGCCCATCCGGGTGCTGTCCCCGATCGTCCCGACATAGTTCAGCACGGTGGCGCTGCCTTGGGCACTCGCGGCCTGCGGGAGGATGACGGCGGCCGCTAGAGCCAGGGCGGCGAACGTGTGACGGATCACGGGATTGCTCCTTTTGTTGGTCTTTCGGTCAAGGCCGGATGCTTGGAAACCGCCTCGCGCGGGACAGGTTCCGCAACCGCACGACCGTGCCGCGGACCCGTGGGCCCGCGCAGCAAGCGGTATACGGCAAGCGGTCATCCCCCGCCAAGACGCAACCATGGGATGATGGCATAAATTAGACGCGGACGCCCTCGACCTGGGGCAGGACCTCCTCCGCGGCGCGCCGGACGTCGTCGGGAAAGTCGATCTCGATCCACGCCAGCCCGGTGACATCCTCGTAGCCGAACGTGCCGGGCGGGCGATCCAGCAGCACGTCGCGGATCGATTCCTCGTACCACAGCGCCCGTTCGCCGTTGTCGCGGTGGTAGCGGCAGCGCGCGACGACGTCGCGCGCCACCCCGGCGTCGAAACGGAAGAAGCCGACCGATTCGCCCATCAGGTCGAACGGGCCCTTGACCTTCTTGTGGAAGTCGACGATTTCGCCGCCGCGCAGGCAAAGCTTCACCGGCTCGTCGCCCGGCTCGAAGTCGCGGTCCATCAGGAAGCAGTTGCGGTGGCGCGTGCGGACCAGCCGCGTCAGCACCTCGTCGTGGTACAGCACATCGCCGTCCATCAGCAGCACGTCCCGGCCGCAGGCGAAGTCCTCCTCCAGCGTCGCCAGCGTGATGCCGCTGCCGTCGCGATAGTCCGGATTGTGCACGGTGCGTACGAAACTCTCCGCGCCCAGCCGCTTCACCTCGGCCGCGACCATGTCGGCCTCGTAGCCGACCCCCACCACCAACTCGGCCACGCCCTCGCGCTTCAGGTTGACGATATGCCGTTCCAGCAGCGTCCGGCCGGCGAAACGCAGCAGGACCTTGGGCGGTTCGGGCCGGTCCTTCGACAACCGGTTGCCGATCCCGGCGGCAAGCATGACGGCCTTCATGGAACCCCCTGGGGCGAGGAAGCGGAACTTGCGAGCTGCGCCGGACCGGGCCGGGCACGCCTTTTTGCGCAAGCCTGCTTTGGTTGTCCAGCTTCAAGATGCCGCGGCGCGTTCCGGGTCGGTTCCGCCGCTTCAGGCCCCGCGGCGCAGGGCCCTGATCCCCCGTCCCGCCCCCCATTGCAGCGCAACCAGCGCCGGCATGCCGGCGCATATCTCCCGTCCCCGTTTGACCAGCGACAGCGACAGGGCGACATCCAGCGGCAGGCCGGCCGTGTCGGCCAGCAGCAGGAACGCGCCTTCCTGCGCGCCCAATCCGCTGGGCACCAGAAAGGCCATGCCGCGCACCGCCTGGGTCAGGCTTTCGAGCATCAGCGCCTCGATCCAGCCGATCGGATGGCCCATCAGCCCGGCGATCAGCCAAGTCTCCACGACCAGCAGCAGCCGGGCCGCCAGACGCCACGCGCAGGAGCCCGTAATGCGCGCGCGGTGGCGATCGATCCGGTCGAGCGCGCGGTCCAGCTCCGCCGCGCCGCCGACGATGTTCCACCAGCTCCGGCCGCGCGTCAGGCGCTGTATGACGAGCGCCAGCCGGCTGAACATGCCTTCGCGCTGGAACCAGAAGAATGCGCCCAACAGCACGCAGAAGAACAGCGTGGCGCCGAGCAGCCCGGTCACGATGTCGGCATGGGCCTCCAGGTAAATCAGCGCCCCCACCCCCATCAGCGCGAAGGCGAGCTGGCTTGCCGCCTGCGTCGCCTTGTCGGTCACGACGGCCGCGCCGGCCAGCGGCCCCGGCACGCCCCGGCGCATGGCCATCAGCGCCTTGACCATCTCGCCGCCGATCGCGCCGACCGGCAGCAGCGCATTGATCGATGCGCCGAGATAGTTGATGTAGGTCACGGCCCCTATCGGCAGGCCCGCTCCGGGCGGGAACACCAGCGACCAGCTGATGCCCATCGCCATTACCGGCGCGGCATACCAGGCGACCAGCGCCGGAAACCACCAGCCCACCAGGCCGATCGTGCCGGCGACAACGCCCACGCCGCGCCACAGCACCATCGCGATGGCGGCAAGCAGGCCGATCGCCAGCAACGCGTAAGTCGTCGGCTTCAGCATTCCATCTGTTCAATGAAGGCACCCGGCCCCGGCCCTCATGGCCTGGCGCGGCGACGGCGTCCTTGGCTTCTATAGCACAGGCGCGCTATCAACGCAGCATGCGCACCGCCATTTCTGCATCATGACCACGCTGGTCACAGGCGCCACCGGTTTTGTCGGTTCGGCGGTGGCCCGGCTGCTGCTCGCGCGCGGCCATGACGTGCGCGTCCTGGCGCGCGCCGGCGGCGACCGGCGAAACCTCGAAGGGCTCAAGGTCGACATCGCCGAGGGCGACCTCAACGACCGCCGGTCGCTCGATCGCGCCGCCCGGGGGTGCACGGCGCTGTTTCACGTGGCGGCGGACTATCGCCTGTGGGCGCCCCGGCCGCAGGAGATGATCGACACCAACGTCCAAGGCTCGCGCAATATCGTGCTGGCCGCGGCCGAGGCCGGCGTCGACCGGATGGTCTACACCAGCTCGGTCGCCGTCCTGGCGAAGCTGCCCGAGGGCGTGCCCGCCGACGAGGACACGCCGGTCTCGCTCCGGGACATGATCGGCGCCTACAAGATGTCGAAATTCCTCGCCGAGGAGGAGGTGCGCAAGCTGATCGGCGAGTTGAAGCTGAACTGCGTCATCGTCAATCCCTCGACGCCGATCGGGCCGCGCGATGTCAAGCCCACGCCGACCGGCAGGGTGGTGGTCGAGGCCGCCTCGGGCCGCATGCCCGCCTTCGTCGATACCGGCCTCAACATCGCGCATGTCGACGACGTGGCCGAGGGCCATCTGCTCGCCTTCGACAAGGGACGCACGGGCGAGCGCTACATCCTGGGCGGCGAAAACCTGACCTTGCGCGAGATACTCGCCGTCATCGCCGGCATCGTCGGCCGCCGGCCGCCGAAGGTCAGCCTGCCGCACGATCTTATCCTGCCCTTCGCCTATGTGGCCGAGCTGTGGGCCTTGCGCGTCAGCGGCAAGGAGCCCTTCGCCACCGTCGACGGCCTCAACCAGGCGCGCAAGAAGATGTTCTTCAAACACGACAAGGCCGCGCGCGAACTCGGCTACAAGCCGCGCCCGGCCGCCGAGGCGCTCAAGGACGCGGTCGCCTGGTTCAAGCAGCACGGGTACGTGCGGTAGCGGCGATCACTGCAGCCACAGCCGCATCAGCGCCGTCACCGCCTGCGGGCGTTCCAGCGCGGACAGGTGTCCGCAATCCTCGATGAGGGCGAGGCGCGCGCCCGGGATCGCCGCGGCGATCTCCTCGGAGCGATCGAGCGGCGTCACCGCGTCCTGCCGCCCGCAGATCACCATCGTGGGGCAGGCGATCGCCGGCAGGATCGGGCGGCTGTCGACACGGCCCAGGATGGCCTGCTGCTGGCGGCCATAGGCGTCGCGGCCGACGCTCTCGGCCATCGCCATGACGGTCGCGCTGAGCGCCGCGTCGTCGACCCGGTCGTGATGGATCAGGAAGGGCAGCAGGCGGCGCGTCACGCCCTTGAACGTCCCCTTCCCCGCAACCGCGACCAGGCCGCGGCGGCGCTGGGCCTGCGCGTCGGTGTCGGGCCGCGCCGAGGTGTCGATCAGGCAGAGCCGCGTCACCCGATCGGGCGCGCGGCGCATGATCTCCAGCGCCACGTAGCCGCCCATCGACAGGCCGGCGAGCGCGAAGCGCGCGGGCATGGCGGCGAGCACGGATGCCGCCATCGCCGCGACCGACTCCTGCGTCGTGAAATCCGCGACCCAGGGCTCGGCCAGTTCGGCAAGGTGCCGAACCTGGTGCTCCCACAGTCGCGCGTCGCACAGCAGCCCCGGCAGCAGCGCGAGCGTTTCGCCCTTCATGGTTCGAGACGCGCCCTTCGGGCGCTCCTCACCATGACGCGGTCAAATCGCGTCGTCATGCTGAGGAGCCTACGAAGCAGGCGTCTCGAAGCACGACGAAATCGATTCAGCCCTGCCACATCGGCGGTTTCTTGGTGCAAAAAACGCCGCCGATGTATTTCACCGAGGGGTTCTCCGGATCCTCGGGCTAGGCGTTCTTCAGCAGGCGGTCGGCGAACTTCTCGGCGTTGTCCTGCGGCCGGAAGCCGAGATGCGAGACCTTGCCGTTGTCCCACAAGGCGCGGTCGTTGTTCGACTGACCATAGACGATGGCGTAGCCCAGGCGCTCCGCCTCGAGGCAACGGACGATGAGCTGCAGCAGGTCGGGGAAGCTGAGCCACGTCGAGAGCGAGCGCCGGTCGATCGGCTCGGCGCGGCAGGTCCCGATGCGCAGGCTCGCATGCTCGATGCCGTACTTGCTCCAGTACATGCTGCCCAGCGACTCGCCGAAAGCCTTGCTGACGCCGTAGTAGGTGTCGGGGCGCGGCTGCGCGTCGGAATCGATGAAACCGTCGCGCAGGTGATAGCCGACGGCGTGGTTGGAACTGGCGTGGATGACGCGCTTGGCCCGCGCGCGCCGGGCGCCCTCGAACACGTTGTAGGTCCCGAGGATGTTGGACTGCAAAATCTGGTCGAAGTCGGATTCGATCGAGATCGCGCCGAAATGCAGCACCGCGTCGCAGCCCTTGGTCGCCTTGAACACCGCCGCCCGGTCGCTGAGGTCGCAGGTCACCACCTCCTCGCCCTTCATCGGCTTGCCGACCGGCTTGACGTCGCAGCTCCTGAGCGGCCAGCGCTTGTGCAAATGCGGGCGGAGATACTGGCCGAGCATGCCGGCCGCGCCGGTCAGAAGGATGCGCTTGTACATGGGCGTGTTCCTGGGTCGGGGAGGGAAAAGTTGAGCTGAACCCGCATGCTACTTGCCGCGAAAACCGGCCACAAGGGACCGTCCGGATGATGCGCCCTACGGCCCCGGGAAAGGCTCCGAGGAGTAGCCGATCATCCAGTAGGCGAGCATGCCAATCCATTCGTGCAGCGCGTCGTTGAGGTCCTGCAGATTGTCCTGCACGTCGAAGCCGAACTCGTAGGGCGCGCCCGGCGGCGGGGTTTCGTAGTCGACCGGCCAGGGCACCACCGCGAACCCGACCTTGCGGAAGCAACCCACGGCGCGCGGCATGTGGCGCGCCGAGGTCACCATCAGCCACGTCTCGCCGGCGCGCGGCTTGACCAGGTCGCGCGTGAACAGCGCGTTCTCGTAGGTGTTGCGCGAGCGGTCCTCGTAGGTGACCGCGTCGGCATCCAGGCCCATCTCGGCGAAGAAGCGCCGGGCAACGGCGGCCTCGGTATGCTCGTTCGGGATCAGGGATGCGTTGGCGCCGGTGAACACCAGGCGGGCGGCCGGGTAGCGTCGCGTCAGCGCGACCGCCTCGGTCATCCGCTCGGCCGCCCGGTTGAGCGACACCTCGCCGCGCAGCGCCGTCATGTTGGGCCTGACCGCGCCACCGAGAATGATGATCCCCGCCACGCTGGCGGGCGGCGGCACCGGCTTGGCGAAACGCTGTTCCAACGGACGCAGCATCAGCCACGGGATGGGTAGAACCCCCAGGACGATGACGGCCACCAGCATGACGAGGGTGAAGCGGCGGGCGGGCGTTGACCGCCGCCACAGCAGCCAGGCGACCGCGACGACGAAAAGACCGACGAGCAGGTTCACCGGCGAGAAGAACTGCCAGTACAGCTTCGACAGCACAAACCACATTCGGAAGACCGTCCCGCCCGGCGCGGCCCCTCCGCGCGTAAGGGAAACTACCATGCGGATTGGTGAATTTCACGTTAAGCACGAGCGACAATTGCCTGATATCCCGCTGTCCTTGACCGGCCGGGCTGATATAGTCAGCTATACGGGACATCGATTTCACGCGTGGGGCGGAAGCCATGAACGAAGTCCAGACCGGCTCGAAACGCCGGTGGATCATCATTATTCTCGCACTGGTCGTGGTACTCGGCGGTGGCGGCTTCGCGGCGTACAAGCTGCTGGGAAGCCACGACTACCTCGCCGAAGGCCAGCAGCAGTTCGCCAAGGGCGACCATCGCGCCGCCCTCATCAGCCTTCGCAATGCCGTGCGCGACGAGCCCAACAATCCCGCCGCCCGCATCGCGTTGGCCGAGGTCAATCTCCGGCTCGGCGACATCCCGACCGCGGATAAGGAAATCCGCCGCGCGGTCGAACTCGGCAATCGCGAGACTAAGACGATCGATCTGCTCGGACGGCTGCTTGCGATAACCGACAAGATGGACGACATGGGCACCGTGGTCGGCCAGCTCGACGCCCCCGAGGCGAAGGCGACCGCGATGGCCTGGCGCGGCCTGGCCCACATGCGTCATCGCCGGCTCGACGAGGCGCAGAAGGCGTTCGAAGACGCGCTGGCGATCAGCCCCGACCTCGCGCGCGCCCATCTGGGCCTGGCGCAAATCAACCTCGGCCTCGGCCGTCGCGACGTATCCCTTGCCGAGGTCGAGAAGGTCCTGGCGAAGAACCCGAAGAACGCCGAGGCGCTCGGCCTGCGCGGCGAACTCCGGCGCATCGCGGGCGATCGCGACGGCGCGCGGCAGGACTTCGCCGACGCGATCGCCGCCGACCCGATCAACATCGGCGCGCTGGTGGCCCATGCGGCGCTGCTGATCGAGGACGGCAAGCTGGACGACGCGCGCAAGGACGTGCTGGCGGCGCTGCGCCTCAGCCCCGCGCATCCGCTGGCGAACCATCTCTACGCGCTGGGCGCCTTCAAGAAGGGCGACTTCAAGGAGGGCGCCGACCGGCTGGAGAAGCTGGGCGACCTGCTCACCGACTATCCGCCAAACATCTACCTGCTGGCGCTGGCCAAGTATCGCTTGAACGAGCTGTCCCAGGCGGAGAGCCTGATCGAGAAGTTCCTCAGCGCCGCGCCCGAGCATGTGCGCGCGCGGATCATGCTGGCGGATCTGGTGTCGCGGCGACAGAACTATCAGCGCGCGGTCGACCTGCTGCGTCCGCTGGTCGATCGCGACAATCCGTTGCCGGAAGCGGCCACGGCGCTAGCCTCGGCATACCTCGCCCTCGGCAACCAGGTGGAGGCGAAGGCCGCCTTCGACAAGGCCGCCTCGGTGACCGACGATTCCGCGACGCGCCTGCGGATCGGGCTCGGCCGGCTTCAGGTCGGCGAGAGCGCCAAGGCGCTGAGCGACATCGAGGCGGCGATCGACCAGGACAACAAGTCGATCCCCGCGCGCACCGCCCTCGCCCTCGCGCTGCTGCGCGGCGGAAAGGTCGAGAAGGCGCTGGAAGCCGCCGAAGCGGTCAAGGCGCTGGAGCCGGACAAGCCGTCTTCCTACCTGCTGCTCGGCACCGTGCACGTCGTCGCGGGCGACTGGGAGAAGGCGCGCGCGATGTTCCGCGAATCGACGCGCGTCGCGCCAGCGCAGTCCAGCGGCGCGTTGACGATCGCGGTGCTCGACACCCAGGAAGGGTATGTCGACCGCGCGGCCGACGCCTATCGGCAAATGCTGGAGGTGAATCCGAACCTGGGCCAGGCCGCCCTTGCGCTCGGCAGCATCGAGGCGATCCGCGGCAATGACGACCAGGCGCTCGAGTACTACGAGCGTGCCCGCCAGCAGGACGCGACCGCGGAGGCCGCGACGTCGCGGTCGATCGCATTGCATGTCAAGCGCGGCAACAAGGACCGCGCCCTGCAGATCGCGCGCGACTTCGCCAACCGGCGCCCGAATACGCCGGCCTCCATCCAGCTCCTTGCCCAGGCGCAATATCTGGCCGAGGACCCGTCCGCCAGCATGGCGACGCTGCGCCAGTTGATCGGGGTCAACCAGAAGGCGCCGGAAGCCTATATGACCGTCGGCCGCGCGATGCAGCAGCGCGGCGACAAGGTGGGCGCGCTGGCCATGTACAAAGATGCGCTGAACGCGCGGGCCGATTACATGCCGGCGCTGCTGGCCCGCATGACGCTCGACATCGACGAGGGCCGGTCGGGCGACGCGCGAAACGCCGCCCAGCAGTGGATCCGGGCGACCCGGTCCGCGCGGACCATGGAGGAGCTGGTCGCGATGGCGACCCTTCAGGGCGGCCGGCCGGGCGACTCGATCAGCCTGTACAAGGACCTGCTGCGCTCGGGCAAGGCGCCGCCGACGGCGCAGCGCGATCTCGTCAACGCCTACATCTCGGCGGGGGATGCGAAATCGGCCGGCGAAATGCTGGAGCAGATGCAGGCGAAGCTGCCGACAGATATGTCGATCAAGATCGCGCTGGCCGAGGTGACGATGCGCCAGGGCAACGACGCGAAGGCGGTCGCGATCTATGAATCCGTGCTTGCCACCGCCCCGCGCAACGCCATCGTGCTGAACAACCTCGCCTGGCTCTACGCCAAGCGCGGGGACAAGCGCGCGCTGTCCTTCGCCGAGTCCGCCAACCGCGCGGCGCCCGGCAGCCGCGACATCCAGGACACGCTTGGCCAGCTCCTGATCGAAAGCGGGGATTATCCACGCGGCATCTGGCTGCTACGCATGGCACGCGCCAATGGGCTGGACAGCGCCGACAGCGCGATCAGCCTGGCGCACGGTCTGGTCCAGACCAAGCGCGGCGACGAGGCCCGCACGGTCTTGAAACCGGTTCTCGAAAAGGGCAGCCCCGCCGAGAAGGCCAAGGCCGAAGCGGTGCTGAAGCAGATCTAAGCGCGGCCCTTCGCCGGCGCGCCCGCGCGCATCCAGTCGAGCGTGCGGCGCATTCCATCGGCCACGGCGACCGAGGCCGTCACGCCCAGCGCCGCGCGCAACCGCGAGGGATCGCCCAGCGATTCGCGGATGTCGCCGCTGCGCGGCGGGCCATGCTCGACCCGTGGCGGCGCCCCGCAGGCCTCGGCGATCAGGCGGGCCAGCGCCTCGATCGAGGTCGACCGGCCGGTGCAGACGTTGAACACGTCGCAGCGCAGCGCCTCGCGCTCCATCGCGGCGACCAGCGCGTCGACCACGTTGTCGACATAGATGAAGTCGCGGATCTGCTTGCCGTCCCCCAGCACGCGCGGCGTGCGGCCCTCGATGACCGCCTTGGCGAAGATCGCGATCACGCCCGAATAGGGCGAGGCAGGGTCCTGGCGCGGCCCATAGACGTTGAAGAAGCGCAGGCCGACATTGGGCACGCCATGTACCTGGTCGGCGACCCTGCCGTGCAGCTCGCAGCCAAGCTTGTCGGCGCCATAGGCGGTCAGCGGCCGGGTCGGCGCCGTCTCGGGCAGCGGGATGTCCGGACAGTCGCCGTAGACCGCGGCCGACGAGGCATAGACGACCCGCACCTTGCGTCCATCCGGCCGGGCGCGGGCGGCGGCATCGAAGATGTTGATCGTGCCGGTCAGGTTGACCGCGTGGGTGCCGACCCAGTCCTCGTTGCTGCGCGTGACCGAGGCGATCGCGGCCAGGTGGAAGCACCCGTCGGCCTCGCGCATCAGCCGGCCGACCAGGGCGGCATCCTGAATATCCCCCTTCACAAACTCGGCCGCGGATGGAAGATTGTCGGCCCGCCCGCTCGAAAGATCGTCGAGGACGATCGCGCGGTCCTTCGCGCGAACAAGCCGATCCACCAAGTGCGACCCGATGAAGCCGCACCCGCCGGTGATGAGCCACGTTTTCATGCAATGCCCTGCTCGAACGAAGCGTTACCCGTGATCCCCCGCCATTCCGTCGGCCCGGCGCGGCCACTCGATCGCGTCCCACCCTGCCCGGGGCGGCGGTAGACCGCATGCTGCGCATCCTGACGTTCAGCACACTCTATCCCAACGCGGTTTTTCCCCACCACGGGATTTTCGTCGAGACGCGCCTGCGCAAGCTGGTGGAGTCCGGCCGGGTCGAGGCGCGCGTGGTTGCGCCCAGCCCCTGGTTCCCGGCCTGGGCCCCCTTCCCCCGCTCCTATGCGCCCTACGCGCGCATCCCTGTGCACGAGACGCGCCACGGGCTCGACATCGTCCATCCGCGCTACCTGCTGCTGCCGAAGATCGGCATGACCATGGCGCCCTTTGCCTTGGCGGCGGCGGCCGAGCGCGCGATGCGCGCGGCCCGGCGCACCGGTTTCGACTTCGACCTGATCGACGCGCACTATTTCTATCCCGACGGCGTCGCGGCGGCGATCGTGGCGCGGCGACTGCAGAAGCCGCTGACGATAACGGCGCGCGGGTCCGACATCACCGAGATCGCGTTGTTCCCGATGCAGCGGCGGATGATCTATTGGGCGGCGGCCCAAGCCGCCGGTGTCGTCACCGTCTGCCAGGCGCTGAAGGACGAGATGCTGCGGCAATCCGCGACGACCGGCGGGCTGCCGGCGGACAAGGTGCATGTGCTGCGCAACGGCGTCGATCTCGACCGCTTCCGCCCGGTCGATCCGGCGGAGGCGCGCGCCCGCCTGGGCGTCGACGGGCCGGTGCTGCTGTCGGTCGGCCACCTGATCCCGCGCAAGGGCCACGACCTGATCATCCGCGCGCTGGCTGGGCTTGACGGGTTCACCCTGCTGATCGTCGGCACGGGGCCAGAACGGGTAAACCTGGAGCGCCTGGCGGCGGAAAGCGGCGTGGCGCAGCGCATCCGGTTCTGCGGCGCCGTCGACCAAGCGGACCTCCGCGTCTACTACAGCGCGGCGACCATGCTCGTGCTCGCGTCCGACCGCGAGGGCTGGCCCAACGTGCTGCTGGAGTCGATGGCCTGCGGCACGCCGGTGGTTGCCACCAAGGTTTGGGGCTCGCCGGAGGTGGTGCGCGCGCCGGAAGCCGGCCTGCTGGCGCCCCGGCGCGATACCGAGGCGATCGCCACGGCCATACGGACCTTGCACCACGCCCTTCCGCAGCGGTCCGATACCCGGGCCTATGCGGAGAGGTTCAGCTGGGATGCCACGACAAACGGCCAGATCGACCTGTTTACGCGAATTTTGTGGCGTTGACTCTGCCGCAATGGCGAATGCCGCGGCGAAGTCACCGGTTCCAGCCTTGACGCGGCTTGCCCGATGCCGCCTCTTGGCCGGGGCCGTCCCGGCATCGGCGCGCCGCGCGCTCGCCGGCCCCAGTGGAGGCAGGCAATGATCCAGGAACTCTACGCCATTCTGGACGGGATCATGGTGGTGGTCGCCAGCGCCGCGGAATACCTGGTGGCCAACCAGCGTAGCCTGAACCTCATCCTGGTATTTGCGCTGCTGTGCCTCGCCCTCATTTCCATTGCCGCCTATGCCCGCACCCGGCCGGACGACCTTCCGCCCCAGCGCGTGGCCGAGCGGCGCGCGGCCAACAGCCCGCGCCCGGCCGATCCCCGTCTGGTCGACGTGGCGCCCGACCGCGGGCCCGTAACGCCGGTCTTGCAGGTCACGCCCACGCCGCAGCCCAATCCCCTATCCGACGTCGGCCACCGCCTGTCACGGCTCGAGGAGAGCTACCTTCAGCTCAATCGCGAGGTGGCGCATATCGACGAGACCGGCCGGGATTTGCGGCACGAGATCGAGGCGCTGGCGATGCGGCTGGCCGATTTGCGCCAGGCGCTGGATCAATCCGAGATTGTCGATACGCCCGTGGCGGCTTCCAGCGTCCCTCAGCCAGGTCGGGACATGGTGCCTGGAACGGCGCTGGAGCTGGTGCCGGTTGCGACGCAGAAGGAGGTCATTCCCGTCGCCGAACTAAACAGATATATTAATATGTTAGACGAAACAACGAAGAGAGTAGATGATCTCCAAGGCATGGTTGAGGCACAGCGCCGGACACTCCTGGCCGTCGGTCAGGTCCTTTCCCAGCTTCCCGATTGGCGCAAGTTCAAGGCTTCGATGAGCGAATCGGTTGATCAGGTTGTCAGCGCGTTCGAAGCCCGGTCGCGCAAGTCCGGCTAGGACATGCAAGCCCGTTGGCTTGCTGCCGCAAGTTTCGACGGCAGCTTCTTGTTAAGACAATCATCTTGCGGTTAGCGCTGGCGCTGTGAGCGCCGTCACTGACGGCCGCGGGAAGATCCCCTAATTGGACAAGGCTGAGCTTGGTTCAGCGATCGTTAAGTCGGCCGGCGTAGCTTGCTTGCGACGGGCCGCTGCACGGTCGTAAAGCGTGGCTGCCAGACATGGATGCCTCTTGATGCCCAGTTACAGTCTTGGCCCCAGCCATCCGACGGGCGAATCGCAGCGTCCGAAGGGGCTCCTGCGCATGGCCGACATCGTTGCCGCGTCCGGCCTGATTCTCGTCCTGACGCCGATGATTGCGCTGGTCGCTGCCCTTTCCTATCGGCCCCGCCTGCCCCTCATCCAGCGACGCCGCGCGGCAGGCGGTGCCGGTCGGCAGCATTTCACGGTATACGAGTTCAATGGGGGCGCGGGACCGCGCGCGCATGGCTTCAGCCCTCGCAGCTTCGTGCGGACGTTTCGCGGCGACCAGCTTCCCCAGCTCCTCAACGTCATCCGCGGCGAGCTGAGCTTCTTCGCGGCCGGATCCCGGCCGCGCCTTTTCGCGGATTGAGGTCCATGTACGCCCGCCTCCGCCGTGTGCGAAAAAGCCTGTACGCGCTATCCGCCATAGCCGCGCTCTCCGCGGCAATCCCCGCGCTCGCGGCGGCCGACCAGTTGATCCCGATGCATATTTGCAGCCCGGATACGCATCGTGCCGCCTTCATCGTCTACAGCGACGGCGGCGTCTACTACTGCGCCAACGATGCCTGCACGGCGATCGAGGGTGCCCCGCGCAATTCCAGCGCTTTCCCGATGGTCGTGGGCTGCGAAAAGGAGCCCTTCGTGTACGTCGCGATGAGCGACGGGCTTGTCTACCGCTGCTCGGCCGGCGTATCGGCGCCGGCCCGCTGCGTGCAACAGAAAAATCTCCCGCTGCCGGCCCCGATGACCGCCGCCGCTCCGGCAACGAAAACCAGGCGCCCTTGATCCGCTTGGGTTGCCGACGCTCTTCGCGCGTTTGCAACCAATTCTTAGCTCGCCGGCGAAAGCCCGGTCCATTCGGGCGAGCCAGGTTTTTCCCAAACGCCTAAAGGTTCCCTGTCGTGCCCGCGAACCCAGTTTTGTCATAAGTGGGGCGAAAAAATTCGGCTATTGTATCAACTTAACGAGCCTTGCAATCTTTTCGGCTTCCGGCGAAGCATACTAGGCGGAATACAAACCCGACAAACTCAGGCGAATATCTCGCGCTTTTTAAGAAAAAATCAGGGAGTTTGCGCGAGGCTAAGAGGGTGGAGTACCGGATCGGCGCGGAGCAAGCCGGACCGGTACTGGTTGAGGGAGAGGTCCACGATGGCTTCGGTGACGTTGCACAAAGGTATGTCCGACGCGCGAACCTGGTCCGACGAGCTGGACGAGAAGGACCGCTGGTCGACACGGCGCTCGCTGCTTTTCATGGCGACGGCGTCGATCGCCTTCTGGGCCGGGGTGACCGTCCTCCTGGTCCACTAGCGCCACCCGCTTTGGGCCCGGCGCGCCTGCGCGCCGGATACCCAGTGGGGACGGCCGCGGGCGAAGCGGCCGCTAGTGTTCCGCCTCGTCGTCCTTCGCGGCGATGTCGTATTCCGAAATCAGCGTATAGAGCGTCGGCCGGCTGACTCCGAGCAGCTTGGCGGCCTTGGATATGTTGCCGCCGGTGCCGGCGAGCGCTGCCTCGATCGCGCGCTTCTCGGCGAGGTTGCGCGCCTCGCGGAGGTTGACGATCGCGCTTCCACCGTCGCCCGTTGCGGCGGCCGACGGCGCCGCGGCCGATGCTGCCACCGCGGCCACCGGCCGGCCGGCGGTATCCGCCCCACGTTCGCGCGCCAGGCCCAGATCGTCGCTGCCGATCGTGCTGCCCTTGGTCAGGATGACCGCCCGTTTGATGCAGTTCTGCAATTGCCGGACGTTGCCCGGCCAGGGATGCGCGCGGATCGTCTGCAGCGCGTCCGGCGAGAATCCCACGATCGACTTGCCGTAGACCGAGCTGAAATGCTCGAGGAAATACTGCGCCAGCAGCTCGGGGTCACCCGGCCGTTCGCGCAGCGCGGGGATGCGCACCGTGACCTCGTTGATGCGGAAGAACAGATCCTCGCGGAACTTGTTCGTCGTGATGCGCGACTCGACGTCCTGGTTGGTGGCGCAAACCACGCGGACGTCGACCGTCACCGGCTTGCGGCTGCCGACGCGCTCGACGATGCGGTCTTGCAGGAACCGCAGCAGCTTCACCTGCAGCGTGTAGGGCATGTCCGCGATCTCGTCGAGGAACAGCGTCCCGCCGTCCGCCAGCTCGATCTTGCCGACGACCGCCCGCTCCGCGCCGGTGAACGCGCCCTTCTCGTGCCCGAACAGCTCGCTTTCCAGAAGCGTCTCGGGAATCGCGCCGCAGTTGATCGGCACGAACGGGCTGGATTTGCGCGGACTCAGATCGTGCAGCGCGCGGGCGAACAGTTCCTTGCCGGTGCCGCTTTCGCCCAGCAACAATACCGACGCATCGGTTGGCGCGATGCGTTCCACCAGGTCGCACGCCTCCTGCATGTTCGGGGCGCCGGTGATGATGCTTTCGAGCCGCCGGGCGGGCGCCTTGGTCGCCAGCTTCCCGACCTCCTGCTCCAGGTCCAACAGCTTGATCGCGCGCTCGACGATCAGGCGCAGCACCTGCTGGTCCATCGGCTTCTGGCAGAAGTCATAGGCGCCAAGCTTGACCGCCATGACGGCGTTCTCGCGCTCCTCGTTGCCCGACAGCATGATGATCTTCGAGCTCGGCAGCAGCTTCTTCAGTTCGACCAGCGTCTTCAGCCCTTCGCTTGCGCCGTTGGCGTCGGGCGGAAGGCCAAGATCGAGCACGACGACCTGCGGCAGGAAGGTCGCGGCGAGCTTGACGGCGTTGGGCCGGTCGTGCGCCCCGCGGGTCTCGAATTCCGAGAAGGCCCAGCGAAGCTGCCGGTTCAGCCCTTGGTCGTCGTCGACGAAGAGTATCTTGACCTTCTGCATCCCTGATCCCGGTGAGGCACAAAAGCCAGCGCGTCGCCCCGCCCGAATCGACAGGCCCGCGCGATTGCATCAAATGCCGAATAGACGATTACATTTACTAACGTACCATAAATTATTGGGCGATTGCTGCGACTTCGGGGACGCCCAGCGGCCACACCCCCGGCACAATCGCCATTCGACACAGGTTTTCCGGGGATTTTTTCTTGACCGCTTGTCGGGCCTACCCATAGCATGAAACAAAAGGGGTTCGCGATATGTTCGTCACCACCTTCGCCCGTAGTTTCAACGTCCTGCTGGCCGCTGGTCTTTGCGTCGGCTTGAGCGCCTGTGGCGGCCCGCCGAACGTGGTGGAAGTGCCCGCGCAGGACACTTCGAAGCTGATTGCCCTGCACAACTACGAGATCGGGCCGGGCGACTCGCTCGACATCTTCGTCTGGCGCAACCCCGAATTGTCGGCCCGCGTGGCCGTCCGGCCGGACGGCCGGGTTTCCACCCCGCTGATCGAGGATCTCGAAGTCACGCGCAAGACGCCGACGACGGTGGCGCGCGAGATCGAGGGCATCCTGGGCAAGTATATTCAGGACCCGGTGGTGACGGTGCTGGTTTCCAGCTTCTCCGGTCCCCACACCCAGCAAGTGCGCGTCGTCGGGGAAGTCGGCCGGCCCACCGTCATCACCTACCGCGAGAACATGACCGCGCTGGACGCGATCATCGCCGCCGGCGGCCTGGCCGGGTTCGCGGCCGGAGACCGCGCCGTCATCACGCGCGTCACCGACAAGGGTTACCAGAACATCCGCCTGAAGGCGGAGCAGCTCATGAAAGATGGCGATATCAGCGCCAATCAGTTCCTGAAGCCCGGCGACACGATTTTCGTCCCGCAGAGCTTCTTCTGAGCTGAACCTCCCGATCGGGTTTGCGAGGAGGCCAGCGCGGACGGGGACGACCGCCGCGACTGCGCGAATCTGTCCGGCGACAGCCGATCAGAGCCACGAAAAAGTTAAAGTTAACATTGCGGGATTTGCGTGCCAGTTGATATCGTACTGTTAAATTTCGCTTTACAACCGCGTCGTTTTCCCGTCATCGATCAGCTGCCAATCCTTTGAAATAAAAGCGAAATTTTTCTGGCATTAAACTTGCTTTAAAGAACGGCAGGAACCCTTAGGAAGAGGCGTTTCTCGCCATGAAGACCAAATCAGCTCTGTTTGCCGGATTGACGCTAAGCGTGTTGGCCGCGTTGGCCATCCCCGATGCGCGAGCCGGCCTTGTCTATTCCAGCGACGAGCAGCAGGAATTCGACCTCAACGACACCGCCCCGGGTGCCGGCGGCGGCTCGGGCTTCTTCGGCACCGGGCCATCCGGGGGCCAGCCGGGCTTTGGCGGCAATGGCTACGGCGGCGGTAGCGGTGGAGGCGGCGGCGGTGGCTCGGGCGGCGGCGGTGGCGGCGGCTCGGGAGGCGGCGGCGGCAGCTTTGCTGCCTTCTCCTCGGGCGGCGGCGGCGGTGGAGGCGGCCAGAACTACTGCGTGTTCTTCTGCGGCGGCAACCCGTTCAACCCGCCTGGCGGCAATCCCCCTTGGAATCCGCCCAATGGCGGTCCCGGTGGCGACGGAGGCTATGGCGGCGGCGGTGGCGGCGATGTGCCCGAGCCGATGACGCTGGGGCTTCTGGGCGCCGGCCTGATCGGCCTCGGCTTGGTGCGGCGTCGCCGGGCCAAGTAGCCGACGCCTGAACGCGGCAAATGAAGCGCCCCCCGGGTATATCCGGGGGGCGCTTTGTTTTGGCCGGTTGCGGCCGGTACAGAAGCCAGACTTGCGGGGCGCTCCCCGCCTCGCCGTGCGCTATTCCGCGGTCAGGCCAAGGTCGACCATCTTGTATTCGATGGCCGGGTCGATCGCGCGGGCGGTCGCAAAGTCCTGTTTCGCCTTGTCCGGCTGCCCCTTGCGCAGATAGGCGAAGCCTCGTCCCCAGAGGGAACTGGCGCTCTTGGGGTCGATCTCGAGCGCCGTCCCGAAATCGCGGATGGCGGGATCGTATTTCTTCGCCCGGACCAGCGCATAGCCGCGGCTGTCGTACAGCGTCGCCGTGCGCTTGGGCGCAAGCTTGATGGCGGTGTCGCAATCGCTCAGCGCTTGCTCGGTCTGGCCCAACACCGCCTGGGCGAAGCAGCGGTTGTTGAAATAGCTGGGCCAGTTCGGCCGCAGCCGGATCGCCTCGCTGTAGTCCTGCACGGCAAGCGCGTAGAGGCCCTTGGCCAGCTTCGCATTGCCACGGTCGCTATAGGCCTCGGCGTAGTCCGGTCGCAGGCGAATCGATTCGCTGTGATCGACGATCGCGCGGTCGTACTGGCCCTTGAAATGCGCCGCGATGCCCCGGTTGTTGTAGGCCTTGGAGGCGTCGATTTCCGACAGCCTGCCGCTCTCGATCGCGCTGGTGCACGCCGAGATGCGCTTGTCCGGCGGCGTCTTCGGCATCAGGCAGGCATCCATCGCGGGGCTCCGGGCCGAAGGCGGCAGCGTCGGGGACGATGTCTGCGCAAGGGCCGGAATGGCCAGCAGCGCGCCCAGGACGCCCAGGTAATGTTTGCGCATGGCCTCCTCACCATTCGAACCGTGCGAATGATAGGCGATCGGGCAAGCGCGGGCGACAGGCAATTGCGCCGCCGCCCCTCCGCCCAGGACTCTCGACCGCGTGGACTTGTTTGGATACC
The DNA here is from genome assembly GCA_020851015.1 of Alphaproteobacteria bacterium. Next base: position 19,708 of record JADZDN010000205.1, read on the forward strand.
TTGCGGCCGGCCAGACGGACCGCCCTGCGGAATGCCCGTCGCCTTGGGGTCGCATCCCGCATGAATCTGCTGCTGCTGTTCCACCGCCTGCCCTACCCGCCCAACAAGGGCGAGAAGATCCGGTACTTCCATTTCCTGAAAGGCCTGGCGGGCCGGCACGCGATCCGGGTCGGATGCTTCGCCGAGCCGCCGGATTCGCAGGCCGACGTAGCCGCGGTCGGCGCGCTCTGCGCGGACCTGCACGTGTCGTGGTCGAGCCCGATGGCGCGCCGCGCGGCTTATCTCCGCGGCATGCTGACCGGCGCGCCGCTATCGATGGCCACCTTCGACAGCGCCTCGCTCCAGGCCTGGATCGACCGTACGATGCAGCAAACGCCGGTCGATTGCGTCCTCGCCTGCTCCGCCGCGATGGGACGCTTCGTGCTCAAGGCGGCGAAACGGCCGCGTCGCTTCGTGATGGATTTCGTCGACATGGATTCCGACAAGTGGGGGCAATACGCCGCTACCGCCGGCTGGCCAGCCTCGGCGGTCTATCGCCGCGAAAGCCGGCTGACGCTGGGCGTCGAGCGCGCGGTGGCCGCCGCGGCCGACGCGAGCCTGCTGGTGTCCGCAACCGAGGTCGAGGATTTCCTGCGCCTAGTGCCCGAGGCGGAAGGCAAGGTCCATGCCGTCGAGAACGGCGTCGATGCGGACTACTACGATCCGGGGCGCGACTACCCCACGCCGTTCGGTCCGCGCGACACGGCGCCGATCGTCTTCGTCGGCACGATGGACTACCTGCCGAACGTCGATGCCGTCAGCTGGTTCGCGCGCGACGTCATGCCCCTGATCCGCGCCGAGCGGCCCGACGCGACGTTCCACGTCGTCGGCGCCCGACCGTCGCGCGAGGTACTGGGCCTGCGCAGCCTGCCGGGCGTCTCGGTGACCGGCGCCGTGCCGGACGTCAGGCCCTATGTCGCCTGGTCCTCGGCCTCGGTGGCGCCGCTCAGGATCGCCCGCGGCATCCAGAACAAGGTGCTCGAGGCGATGGCGATGGCCAAGCCCGTGATCGTCACGCCCGCCGCCCTTGCCGGTATCGACGCGCGGCCCGAGATCGACGTGCTGCTTGCCGCGACCGAGGCCGACCTGGCGCGCCAGGTCCTGCGCGTGCTGCGCGACAGCAGCGATCGCGAACTCGGCCGCGCGGCGCGGCGTTTCGTGCTCGACCACTTCCTGTGGAAGACCAAGCTGCAGCGGCTGGAACGCCTGCTGTCGCCATGAGGTCCGTCTATTCGATCATGGTCCTCGTAGCGCTGCTATCCGCATTTCCTGGCCCTGCATTCGAGCATCCCGCCATGGCCCAGGCGGCGGCCGTTCAGCCCCGGATTCATCGCGTGGGACCCACCCGCGCGCTCAAGATGCCGAGCGACGCCGCGCGCGTCGCCCGCGACCGCGACATCGTCGAGATCGATGCCGGCGTCTATGTCGACTGCGCGGTCTGGCGGGCGAACCGCTTGACGATCCGCGGCAATGGCGGGCTGGCCACCGTGAAGACCAAGACTTGCCAGGGCAAGGCGATCTGGGTGATCGATGGCGACGACACCACGGTCGAGCGCATCGCCTTCGCCGACGCCGCGGTGCCCGACAAGAATGGCGCCGGGATCCGGCTGACGGGGGGATCGCTGGTCGTCCGCGATTCCGTGTTCGAGGGCAACGAGAACGGCATCCTCGCCGGCGACGCCCCGGGAAAATCGGTGCTGATCGAGCGCAGCCGGTTCGAGCGCAACGGCAAGTGCGACCCGGTTTGCGCGCACGGCATCTACATCAACCAGGTGCGGGAGCTGACGGTGCGCGATTGCGTGTTCCGCGACCAGCGCGTCGGCCATCACATCAAGTCGCGCGCGCTGAACACCACCGTGACCGGCACGATCATCGAGGACGGTCGCGCCGGCACGGCCAGCTACCTGATCGACGTGCCCAACGGCGGCAACGTGCTGATCGCGCGCAACAAGCTGCAGAAGGCGAACAGCAGCGACAACCGCACCATCGCGATCGCCATCGGCATGGAAGGCGCCAAGCACCCCTCGACCGCGGTCCGCATCGAGAACAACGATTTCCGCTCGGACGTGACGGAGCCGACGAGCTTCGTGCGCAACAACGCGCCCTACGAGGCCGTGCTGTCGGGCAATGCGCTGTGCGGAAGCGTGGTTGCCCTGACCGGTCCCGGCACCGTGCGGTCGCCGCGCCCCTGCACCCGGCCGTGAGCTAAGCCAGGCCCCGCGCGATCCAGGGGCCGACCGCGTTCGCCACGGGTAGCGGCAGTTTCTGCCACAGCGACACGAACATGCGGTACTTGGGATTGAGCGGGTTCACGTCGGGAACCTCTTGCGCCTTGTTCAGATAGAAGTCGTAGACAAGGGGTGTCGGGGCGAAGCCCCAGTTCTTCTTGAAGCTGAACGGCCCGGTGCCGACCTTGCTGCGGCCGAAATCGAACACCTTGCAACCACGTTCCGCGCCGCGGCGGATCAGGTCCCAGTACATGAAGTCGTGCGCCTTGAACTCGCGCGCGCGCGGCGTGCCGCCGGCGTAGTACGGCATGATCTCGTCGCGGTGGTAGAAGGTCAGGCATCCGGCCACCGCCTCGTCGCCCTTGTAGATGTTCAGCACTTCGCAGTCCGCGCCGAATTCCTGCTTCAGCGCGCGGAAATACGCGCGCGGGAACACCGGCGTGCCGTGATTGCGCACATTGACGGCGTAGAGGTCGTAGTTGACCTCGACATCCGCGACGACCCGCGGCTCCAGTCCCGTCTCCAGGCTTTGGCGCACCACCGCGCGCTGCTTGCGCGGGATGGCCAGCAGGTTCTTCTCGCTGTCCGGCCCGATCTCGCGGCGGAACGTGGCGTAGAGTCCCTCCTTCCGCTTCCAGCCCTGGCGGTCGGGGCCGCTCGCGCGGAACTCGACGTGGTCGACGCCCAGCTCCTTCGCCAGCGCCGCCGCGCGATCGTAGAAGAGGCCCAGCACCTCGTCGGAGTCCGCCACCGGGCCGCCGTAGACGCCGTAGGCCGTCGACACCAGCGCGCTGCCGAACAGCAGGCTGCGCACGTGGTAGAGCGGCAGCACGCCCACCACCCGCCCTGCTTGCTCGGCGTAGAGGAAGATCGGCCGGTGGCCGAAGCCGCGCGCGATCACCCGCCGCCACGGCGCACGGTGGAAGAACGTGGCCCTGGGATTGGCGAGGACATAGGCGTCCCATGCCTGTTCCCCACCATCGCCGAGCTGCTTGATTTCGACCGGACCGGCTGGCGTCATTGCGCTGCCCGAGTCTCCGCAGTCAGGCCATAGACGCGATCGACCCGGTCCCAGGCGAACTCGTCCAGCAACCGGCGCAGCTTGGGTTCCATACGGTCGAGGTTCGTGTAGTGACGCAGCCGGGATTTCAGCGATGCGCCTGCGATGCGCGGCTGGCCGGGGTCGATCTCCCAGGGGTGGAAGTAGAACATGCAGGGCCGGTCTTCCGCACGGTTCAGGCGGCGTACAGCCAGTTGGAAGAGCGCGTAGGGAAAGATGCGAAAGTAGCCGCCGCCGCTGCACGGCAGGTTCTGCCCGAACACGCGCACCGTCGACATCGGCAATTCGACCAGCCCCGGCGCACGGGGCGACGGCTCGAACGGATCGCGCGGCGCGGTCGGCACGCCGTACTGGTCGTGATGGATCGGGAAGATGCTGGAGCTATAGCGATAGCCCTCTTCCGCCAGGACGTCGAACGCCCACCAGTTGCGCTTGCCGATCGAGAAGCTCGCCGCCCGGTAGCCGATGATGCCGGTGCCGCCAGCGTCCTCGAGCAGCCCCTTGGTGCGGCGCACGTCCTCGCGAAATTCCTCCGGCGACTGCGCGTCGGCGCGGATATGGCAATAGCCGTGGCTGGCGAGCTCATGACCCTCGGCGACGATGCGCCGGATCAATGCCGGGCACCGCTCGGCGACCCAGCCCAGCACGAAGAAGGTCGACCGCACGCCATGGTCGGCGAAGATCTGCAGCACGCGCTCGGTATTGCGCTCGACCCGGCTCTCATGCGCCGCCCAGGCGCCGCGGTCGATCTGGCCGGCAAAGGCATGGACCTGGAAATGCTCCTCGACGTCGACGGACATCGCGTTCCGCCGACCGTCCGGCGCCGGTACCGCGGAAGTCGCTTCCCTTGGTTTGAGGTCAAGCTGCATTCGTTCGACTCCAGGCCGGGCAAGCCGACACGGCCTAAAAGCGACTTAGACAGCAAGATGTTAACAGGAAACTAAGACCAATTCGAGCGCGCGGCGCGTCCGTCGATCGCTATTTGACGGATGCTGCCAGGTCGGCCGAAACGTCGGCGGCGATCCGCTCGAGAAGCGCCAGCATGGCGCGGTACTGCTCGGCGATCGGATACCCGGGCACGCCGGGCTCCCCCTGACGCGCCAGAAGGATGAACGCGGCCGGGGCCAGCGGCTCGCGCACCAGACCGGCCAGGACCGCGCGGCGATGGCTGCCCGCGTCGGGATGGCAGGCCCCATTGGCCAGGAAGCACACGACCCACAGCTTGCGGTCCAGAACGCCGCCCGACTGGTAGAGCGCCGCCCGTCCGGCGCCGGCCGCGGCGGTGTCGACGAAGCGCGGGACCGGGTCCATCGCCAGCGGCTGCCAGCGGTCCACCAAGCGGGCGCGCGTGGTCGGGGCCAGGCGCATCAGCACGTCCACGGTGACCGGCGCCCGCCCCTCGACTTCATAGGTCACGCGGGCGCTGGCCATGGCGCCGTACCTTGCCTGCCAAGGTGCTAAGCTTGTGGCCTTGGCCTGGTCGACGGTTCCGGGCAGCGGCCGCAACGCGCCCACGGCCTGCGCGGCCCGCAGGCCCAAACCGAGCATGACGCCAGGCCCGGCGGCGGACAGCACCAGACCGGCCAGGCCGGTGACGGCAATCCGCCGCAACAGGTGCGCACGGGCGGGCTCGCTCCCCGCAGGTGGCGGCGAGGGCATCGTCGCCGGCGCTTCGGTTGGCGGCGGCGAAACATCGTCGCGGTAGCGCAGCGCGATCGGCAGGACCGCCGCCAGCACCGCGGCGAAGAAGGCCCAGCCATAGGTCAGATGGTCCGACACGATGTCAGTGGTCCGGTTGGTCAGCCAGTCGACCACGATGATCGCGTAGATTCGGATCGGATTGGCGACCAGGGCCACGGCCAGCAGGCCAGCCATCACCGCGATCTTCTTGTGCAGCTTGGTATAGAACAGCTCGCCGACGATCAGGGCCAGGACGATCGTGACCAGCACGAAGTTCAGCCCCGCGCAGCCCGGCTCGACGTTGTACGCCGCCTCCGGCATCTGGATCACGAAGCCGTCCAAATAGAGCGGCGCGCCGGTCAAGCGCAACAGGGCGGCCGACAGCACGGCGCTCGACACTTGCAACGGCAGGACCAGGAACTGGCCGCTGGGCACCAGGAAGGCCAGCAGCAGCAGCGCCACCAGATGCACGCGGACGACCGCCGGCCCGAACAGCGCCGCGATGGCGACGTATCCGGCCGCCAGCAGGCAGAATTGCTGCGCCTCGACCACCTCGCCGACGACCGCGGCATACCAGATCAGCGCGATCGGCACGTGGAGCAGCAGCAGGGCCGGCGACGGCCGGATGGCGGGCAGGTTCACGCGCGTCGCCTTCTCGACGATCAGGTAGATCGAAATCGGAACGATCAGGAAGGCATAGCTGTAGGTCGGCGAGTCGATCCAAAGCCGGACCGCCCGTTCGGCGGGCTCGCGGAACAGGACGAGCAGCAGGACCAGATTCGCGGCCAGCCATCCCGACGCAACGAGCGCGGGCCGGCCGGGCGCCCATTTCGGCATGGATGTCATGCTGGTGTTTTCCGGCACCCGTGCAAGGAACAAGAGCCCCTAGATCGAGGCGGGGGATCGCCGAATGCATTCGACGGGTGAAAGGTAAATGATTGGTTTGCGGCTAGCACCTGCGGATTTCACCGCCATGGGCGTCAATAACAAGCCAGGCTGCCTGCCCGTTTGCAGCAATGGCACGGGTTTTCGGGCAATTCAAGCACCGCGGCCGGGCATTCGATAAGCCCCTTTGCGCGGACCACCGCCGGCCGCACTTGACGGGCGTCCGGCTATCTTCGTATGCGTGGCCCGGGCGACGGGACCCCCTTCGCTAGAAAACTTGCGACCTGGACGTGGATTGAGCGAGGTGCCAACGGCCCGGACCCTGCTGCACGTGTTCCCGACATTCGACGTCGGGGGCTCGCAGATCCGCTTTGCGGCGCTGGCCAACCGCCTGGGGCGACGCTATCGGCACATCATCATGGCGCTGGACAGCCGGCATGGCGCGGCCGGTTTGTTGAGCAGCGCCGTGGATTTCGAATTGCGGGGCTTCGGCCTCGACAAGCGCCGGACGCTGCGAAATCTTCTTCCGATCCGCCGCATGATCAGGGAATCGGGAGCCGCGGAGCTTCTCACCTACAATTGGGGCGCGACGGAATTCGCCCTCGCGAATCTCTTCTGCGGTCTGCCGCACGCCCACATCGAGGACGGGTTCGGGCCGGAAGAGACCCGCCGCCAGATCAAGCGACGGGTCCTGTTTCGCCGTCTCGCGCTTTCCAGGGCTTTTGCCCTGGTCCTGCCCTCGCGCACGCTCGAGCGCATTGCGATCGACACTTGGGGATTCCCGCGCGGCCAGGTGATCTATGTGCCGAACGGCGTTGATTGCGCCCGCTTCGACACGCCGCCGGACAAGGGCCTCTGCCATCAAATCGGCATCGAGGATCGTCCGGTCGTGGTTGGGACCGTGGCCGCCCTGCGCGCCGAAAAGAACATTGCGCGGCTGATCCGCTCCTACGCGCTGACGACCGGCACCGCGCCTTCGCAGCTCGCCATCGTCGGATCCGGCGCAGAGGAGACGAGTCTGCGGGCGCTTGCGCGGGAACTGGGTATTGCCGACAAGGTTCTCTTCGCCGGGCAGATCAGCGGCGTCGAGCGCATCCTCGGCAGATTCGACGTCTACGCGATCTCGTCGGATACGGAACAGATGCCGATCAGCCTGATCGAGGCGATGGCGGCCGGCCGGCCGGTCGCCTCCGTCGATGTCGGCGACATCAAGATCATGCTGTCCGAGGCCAACCGCGCCTTCGTCACGCCGGTCGACGATGGTTCGCTTGCCGATGCGATCTCGGCGCTGCTGGCGGACCCGGATCTTCGCCGGCGCATCGGCGCCGCCAATGCGCAGAAGGCCCGGCGCGAGTACGACGAAGACGCCATGGTCGCCGCGTACGACGAGCTCTATGCGGGCCGCCTCCCGCTCACAGAAAGACCACCGCCGATCTCCCGATAAACCGCTATCGGCCATTCCGGTCACAGCATAGTCATTGTCCTGATCGTGCCGCCCACGCCAAGAATAGCCGCGCGCAGTTGAAGCAAATCTGACGCGATTCTTTGGCGCATTCCGCGTGTCGTCCCGCGAGGCAGCGCCGCCGCAGCGGATTCAGGCTGTTTCTGCAAAGCAAAATGCAATTGCATTGTCTTTTATATATTAGACTTTGTCATAATAATATTGGAGCTACTATTCGTTCACTAGTTCTGACAGCCCTTTTTTAGTCATTTGTAAATAGGTTTCATCTACGTATTACTATCAAAACGTACACTTACACTTGTGCTTCGAGGGGCTTATCCAATGGCGACTGGCCGCAAGATTTTCGGTTCTTCAAAGAGCGAAAGCATCACCGGTACCGCTGGCAACGACACGATCTACTCGAATGGCGGCAGCGACGTCCTGAACGGCGCGGGCGGCAGCGACACCTACGTGTTTTCCGGTGTCGCCAGCGGGTATTCGACCTTCAAGGACAGCGGCAGCGGCGGCTGGGACAAGGTCCTTGCCGGCAGCGCGGGAACGCAATTCGGATTGGCCAGCAGCTTCGGCGCCGGCAACGGCATCGAGGAGTTCAGCGCGAACGGCAAGTCGAACGTATCGATCGTGGGCGGCGGCAACGCCGACGTCTGGGACTTCGGCTCGACCCGCCTCACGGGCATCGCACGCATCGACGCCGGCGCCGGAAACGACACGGTCATCGGCAGCACCGGCAATGACACGATCAAGGGCGGCGCCGGAAACGACCTCCTCGTCGGCGGTGGCGGCAACGACACGGCGGTCTTTGCCGGTGCCTACGCGAACTATGCGATCACCCTGACCGGCGGCGGCAACCTGACGGTGTTCGACCGGATCGGCGCGGAAGGCACGGACACGCTCAAGGGATTCGCCTACCTGCAATTCGCGGACAAGAGGGTTGCCGTTGCCGATCTCGCGCCGCCGGCCGACACGACCGCGTCGAAGCCGACCCTGACCGTCGGTGCCGTTTCCGGCCAGGAAGACAAGGCGATCGCGCTCAACATCGCCGCCGCGCTCACCGACCTCGACGGGTCGGAAACGCTGGCCGTCACCGTCGCCGGCGTTCCCGCCGGAGCGACGCTATCCGCGGGCGCCAATCTGGGCAACGGGACGTGGTCGCTCACCCCCGCCCAGCTCGCCGGGCTCACCATCACGCCACCGGCGAATTCCGACGCCGATTTCTCGCTGACGGTGACGGCGACCTCGACGGAAGCGAATGGCGGCGCCAAGTCCACCACCACGGCAGCCCTGCCCGTCACGGTCAATGCCGTCGCCGACGCGCCGATCCTTTCGGTCGCGCCGGCTTCCGGCCTGCCGAACAAGGCGATCGCGCTCAACATCGCGGCTTCGCTCACCGATACCGACGGTTCGGAGACCCTGACCGTTACCGTTGCCGGGGTTCCGACCGGCGCGGCGCTGTCGGCCGGGACCAACCTCGGCAATGGCGTCTGGTCGTTGACGCAAGCGCAATTGCCCGGCCTTACAATCACACCGGCGGCAAATGCAGCCGGTGGCTTTACGCTGAACATCACCGCCACCTCGACGGAAGCCAGCGCGGCATCCTCCGGCGCGAAACTCCTGGCGGCAGCCACGGCCGCCGATGGATCCAGCTCGTCCGTTTCGGCCAACCTGCCCGTCGCCATCGCGGCCGGCGACGCAACGGCTTCCGCGCCAACCCTGACGGTCGGGACAGCCTCCGGCCAGGAAGACAAGGCTATCGCGCTCAACATCGCGGCGGCGCTGACCGACACGGACGGATCGGAGAGTCTCGCCATCACCGTGTCGGGCGTTCCGAGCGGCGCGGTGCTGTCTGCGGGCACCAATCTCGGCAACGGGAGCTGGGCGCTGACGCCGGCGCAGCTCGCCGGCCTCGCCATCACACCGCCCGCCAACGCCGATGCCGATTTCAACCTGACCGTGACGGCCACCTCCACCGAATCGAATGGCGGGGCCAAAGCGGCGACCACCGCGACTCTGCCGGTCACCGTCGCGGCAGTCGCCGATGCGCCAGCGCTGACGGTATCTCCGTCGCATGGCGCTGTGAACACGTCGATTGGGTTGAACATCGCGGCGGCGCTGACGGACCTTGACGGGTCGGAGACGCTGGGGGTGACGGTTGCGGGGGTTCCGGCGGGGGCGGTGCTGTCGGCGGGGACGAACCTGGGGAACGGGAGCTGGTCGCTGACGGCGGCGCAGC
>JADZDN010000206.1 GCA_020851015.1 Alphaproteobacteria bacterium
ATTCCTACGACGCCATCATCGACCATTGCTGCGAAGCTTGGAACAAGCTCGTCAATCAGCCCTGGCAAATCATCTCGATCGGCACCAGAGACTGGGCCAATGGGTTCTGATCAATGCAGCTTGGTATTATGGATCGATTGTCTGAACTGAACCCAAGCCATGAGATGCTTAGACCAGCTCTCCGCAGGCGAAACAGTGCTCCCTCGGCAGAGGAAATTTTCAGTTTGCGAGACGCGGTTGAAGAGGAAATGCGGCATGCGGGGGAGAGACAAGGATTTCCGCGATTGGAACTACATCATCATCTTCCTAGACAATACTGGTCACGCTTGCCGCAAGAGGTTGATCCAAACAGCGCTGAGTATACGGCTTGGATACTGCGAGAGCTTCATCGGCTGAAACCGCAAGGAATGCACTCGGGCAGCGACAACTGGAACAAAGTATGGGGTGACTACCTTGCCAAGGATTACGCGAAAACAAAACGGACAATGGACAAACAACTAGACACGATGATCAGAGATTATTTGGAAAGAATCACGGGCAAACGGCCTGCCGAAGAGTGAAAGCTGCGGCGAGTTTTGTTAGGAGGAGAAGCACCATAGCGTGTTGATTTAGTTCACGTCATCACGTGCCAGTAGGCGTTTCGTCCCACTTATTCTTTGGGGCATATCCACATAGCCAATTGAGAGCGTGATGCCTTTCCACGGTGATCGAACGTACGAGTGACCATTCGTCGGCAGTGAGTTCGCGATACGCCTTGCCACAGGCAACAAAATCCTCGTCCATGACGACGGGTAGTATCCCGTCCGAGCGTGATTGCCGAGCCGTCCAACGAACGATGTCATCCAGCGTTCGAAACGCCGCCGATTGCGATCCTGGTGGCCGCGGAAGAGGCCTGCCTTCTTCGATCAGTTGGCGCATTCGGCTTCTCCAATGCCACAACTCTGCCACCTCACGCGCACGGCCGATTTGCGCGAAATTGCGAATTTCCGCCAAAGGTAAATGTGCCATCGTCTCTGCCGCAGGAATTCGATTTAGCAAATTGTAGTCGGCTCCCACATCGTAGGGGGGGAAGTCGCTGCAAATGCCCAAAGCCCAGAGCAAAACCTGCAGCGATTCGATTCGCCATAGCGCATCAACTTGCTGTCTCTTCGTCATGGTGAGGATGGTGGAGGAGAAAATTCGATCCTCCCAATGCGACAGTTCCGACCGTAACGAGTTTAGCGTCTTCCAAATCTCTTCCCTTAGTCTATTCGCTTCAAACTTCAGTTCTTCTTGGCCCGCAGAGGACGATGAAAACCCAGCTTCGCCCCGTCCACCGCGCTCGCGCGCAACGAGGCCATACCGAACGACATATCCTAAGATAATTGCACGCACTGCCACATCATGCGCAACGGGTCGGGACATCATAACGTCACAATACCGCAACAGAGCGTGGGCTGATCCATGGCCAAGACTTATAATAGAAGAAAACCAAGAATTGACAAACAACTCGACAAGATGATCCGTGATTATCTGAAACGGATCGAAGGTCATGAATTTGAATAGGATGGATGCTGAGATGCGGCCACGGTTTTGGGTGCTACGTCGATCGAAGAGTCGACCAGTCAGGTATGCGCCAGGTGAGGTCAAATTCCGTCATATCACCTGTCCCGCCAATCGAGATCACAACGGCACAGGCAGGCGATCGACGCCACTCTCCGTGATCCTGAACAAGTCCGTTGGCGACTTCCTGTGGACCTGGGGCAGTGAACTTGTGATTGGCCCGCGCGTGCGCAGCTTCATGGCGGAGCATCGATTCACGGGATACGAACTCATAGACGTCCATGCACGATTCCGTAAGCCGAGCTATGGAGTTCCACCGCCACTATGGGAGATAAAAGTGCTGGGCTGGGGTGGCATGGCGTCGCTAGCCTCCGGACTCGCGCTTACCGATTCATGCACTTCCTGCGGATTGCTGGAATATAGAGTTGATGACAGCTCGCGCCTTATCGATCCTGATCGATGGGACGGGTCCGACCTGTTCATGGTCTGGCCGCTACCGCTCTTCATTTTTCTCAGCGATCATGCGGCCAAGTCGATCCGCCAAGCCAAATTCACCGGCATTCGCATCGAGCCAGCGGAGGAGTTGGATCTGTCCGACGATCCAACCTTCACGCCCGGTCGACTTTCCGATCACATGCCAGCGGTGCGCGCAAGGGAACTTGGAGCAAGGTTGGGAATCGATTGAAAAATCTGCGTGCGCGACAGAGGGGACCTAGCGCCGCCGCAGTGCCTTGAACGGTACCAGGCGGCGCGCGTCCTCGTCCCACAGGGCCAGGCGCAGGCACTTGAAGCTCTCGCGGATCGTCAGGCGCTTGGCCGCCCACAGGGGCGGATTCTCGTGGAAGCATTCGCTGAGCCGGTAGTTCGGCACCTTGCTCGACAGGTGATGGATGTGGTGGAAGCCGATATTGGCGGTAAGCCAGTGCAGGAAGCGCGGCAGGTCGTAGTAGGAGCTGCCTTCGAGCGCCGCCGCGTCGTAGCTCCAGCGCTCGCCGGTCTCCCAATAGGTCTCCTCGAACTGGTGCTGGACGTAAAAAAGCCAGATGCCGATCGTCGCCGCCAGCACCATGACCGGAAGCATCCCGAACAGGATGGGCTTCAGGCCCAGCACGACCGCCAGTCCCGCGACAATCGCCGCAACGGCAAGGTTCGTTCCCATGGCGCTCAGCCAATTGGCCAGTCGGCGCATCTGGCGCGCGCCGGGAATGCGGTGGCGCAGGAGGAACTGATAGGCCGGCCCGATGCCGAACAGGACCAGCGGATGCCGGCCGAGCCGGTAACAGGCCCGCTGGAGCCGGGAACTGCCCAGGTACTCGCGCACCGTCAGCGTCGTGATGTCGCCGATGCCCCTGCGGTCGAGATTCCCGTTGGTGGCGTGGTGCGCCGCGTGGCAGCGCTGCCAGTCGACATAGGGCGTCAGCGTCAGCACGCCCAGCACATTGCCCACCAGGTTGTTGGCCCAGCTCGACCGGAAGAACGAGCCATGGCCGCAATCGTGCTGGATCATGAACAGCCGGACCAGGCACAGCGCCGCCGGCACCACCGCCAGCAGCGCCCAGAAGCTGTAGGCTAGGCCAACCAGCATCGCCGCCATCGTCGCAAGGTAGGGCAGGCCGGTGCCGACGAGCTGCCGCACCGCGCGCCACGCCTGGGGCCTGGCGTAGGGCTTGACCAGGTCGCGCATGCACCGCGAACGCTCGTTGATCGACGGGGAATGCGTTGGGCTGGGCTTACGCGTGTCCGCGAGGTCAGCGTCGAAGGCGCGACGGTCGGGCATCCGTGGATCTAGGTCCGTGTGGTTCGGGGAGCATGCAAGAGCGCGCCTTTCCGGCGTCTTAGGCTGCAAGCGCGGCGCACCATAAACGCAATTCGACCGGCAAGCTACGCAATTATGCGGCGAGCGAGCGGTTCAGGCCGTTCGAGCGGCCGGTTGCAGACCCGCCAGCTCGGCCCTGCCCAGAAGGCCCGTTGCATTCTCCCAGACCCTACCGAACGCGCGCGATGCTGGAGCCCGATGATGCCGCGCCATACCCCGGCCGTATGGGGCGGCTGAGCGCGAACGCGCTCAACGTCTCGCCGGTCGCCCAGGCAAAATCGCAGAACAGCGGCGCGTAGCTCCACGCATTGAGCCACCAGAACCGCGAGAACCAGCCCCTGCCCTCCTCGCGGCTGGCCCATTTCCATGCCCGTCCGGCGCAGCGCCGGAACGCCAGGCGTCCGTAGCGCGCCGGCAGGGCGGCGTTGTCGGCGAGGAAATAGTGCAGCGCCGCGTTGTAGTCGTGCAGCAGCTGGTTCTTGCGGCCGGTCATGATGCGATTGGGATCCTCGCCCGGTCCCCAGCAGGTGACCGCCTCCAGCATCGCGATCGGTCGCTGCCGGCAGATGCGCAGGCAGAGCGAGAAATCCTCCGCGAAGACGCGCCTGTCGCAGCCCCCGGCTGCAATGAAGGCATCGCGCCGGAACAAGGTGCCGGTGGTGCCGGAAAAATTGTGGCGCATCGCCTGGTAGAGATGGTCCGCGACCACGCGCGGCTTCTCCGCGTAGGCCGATGCACGATCATAGGCGATCTCGGACGGATCGCCGTAGTAGCGCTGGATCGAGTAGATGGCGCCCACGCCAGTCTCCTCGATCCGCCGCAGCAGCAGGTCGGTCGCGAAGGGCACCAGCAGATCGTCGCTGCCCACCAGCTTGATATGCGAAAGCCGCGCCAGGTTGCAGCCGGTATTGGTCGAGCCGCTGGGACCCTGGTTGGCCTGCACGACGATGCGCGTATCGGGCCAGTCGCGCGTGAGGTCGCGCAGCAGTTCGACCGAGCGGTCGCTCGACCCGTCGTCGACGAAGATGAACTCGCGGTCGAAGCCGCCTTCCTGGTCCCGCATCGCGGCGCAGACGGCCGCCAGATACTGCTCCTTGTTGTAGACCGGGCAGACGAAGGAGACGCCCGGCGGGGCGTTCACGGCGTCGGTGGCTTGCTCCATGCGCCCCTCCTACCACCGGATCGCGTCGGCGGTCGAGCTTGGCGGCGCGTTGACATCGACCGAGGCGCCCCTTAAGCGACCGGCATGACATCCGGTCGTCCCACGGTCTCCTTCGTCGTCACGGTCTACAACAAGGCACCCTGGCTGCCGCAGGTGCTCGACGCGATCGCGGCGCAGCGGGGCGACTTCGCGCGGCAGTGCGTGTTCGTCGACGACGGATCGACCGACGATTCGCTGGCGATCCTGCGCGCGCGCACGGCAACCTGGCCCGATACGGTCATCATCACGCAGACCAACGCCGGCCCGTCCAACGCCAGCAACGCGGGCCTCGCGCGCGCGACCGGCGACTACGTGAAGTTCGTCGACGGCGACGACGTGCTGGCGCCCGACGCCACGGCGCACCTGCTGGCGGTGCTGCGCCGGCACGCTGCCGACCTCGCCTTCGGCGCCGGCGGCCACTACGAGCGCGGCGCGACACCAGCGCCAACGCCGGCGGCTGACAGCGAAGGTGAGGCGCTTCCCGACGCATTGGGTCTCGTGCTGACCAGCCCGCCCTGCAACCTTACCCAGGTGCTGGTCCGTCGAGCGGCCTGCGCGGCTGTCGGCGGATTCGATGCCCGCATCTTCGTGCAGGACTACCCCTTCCTGCTGCGCCTGGCCGAGAAGCACCGTTTCGCGCGGTCGCCGGCAACCGTCTGCTATTTTCCGCGCCAGTCCGGCGGCCGGCTGACGGACGACCATGCCAACATGCTGTTCCACGCCAACCTGACGGTCTGGCTGTTCTGCCGCGAGCATGACCTGGCGCGCGATCGGCTGCGGCTGGCGGCGTCGCGCTGCATCGGCCGCGCCTGGCTTTACGCCAAGCGCCACCGCCAAGCGGGCCCGTTCAGCCCCGCCTATCGCGCGTTCCTGATGGATCGCCTGTTTCCCTCCGGCAACCGCGACGTGGCGCTCGCCCGCATGCGCGCGACCCTGGACGCTTTCGGCGCGGAGCCGCAGCGCCGCTACCGCGACCTGCTGTCCGGCCGGTAGTCAGTCCGCGGCTTCGGCCGGTCCGGACATCGCCGCGGCGGTCACCGTCGGCGCGACCGCGACCCGGTCGCTATAGAGCTTGAGGAATGGCTTCAGCGCCATGATGCGCGAGCCGCCGTCGAATTCGACCCCGCGCCCGCGCCGGAAACTCAGCCGGTAGCGCACATGGGGAATCTGCTGGCCGTCCAGTCCGATCGACACGACGACCGCGGTCTCGCTGGCGGCTCTGCCATTACGCTGGCGGAACACGTCACCCGCCTTGATGTACTCGTACTGGCCTCCACGACGCACGAAGAAGCTCTGGCTCAGGCCGCGCCGCATCGTTTCGCTGAATTTGCGCATTTCCCCGCCCCGATTTCCCCTCAGACGCGAATTCAGGATTGTTGCTTGCGGGGCCGATCCTGTCCGGAATTTTAGATCGAATCAATGCCGATCAAAGGTGATCTATCCACCGACCAGGCCGCGCATCGCCGACGATGCCGCGACCTTGCCTTCACCGGTATATGCTTCGTGGTTGGCCTCGATCCGGTCGAGCCGGTAACGGTAATTGACCATCATTCCCGAGGACTGGCGCAGGCCCTTGCCCGACAGGTCCGCGCGCCAGTTCAGCCGCTCGATCCGCGCGCCGTTGCTCAAGTGGAAATGCGCCACCGGGTCGAGCGCGCGCCGGCCGCGCGACCGTTCGTTCACGAGGTAGCGCGCGCAGAGCCGCATCAGGGGCGGCTTCACGGCCGCCATCGCGCGCTCGTCGACCCAACCGTCGGCGTCCATCAGCATCGACACGTCGGCGCCGTCGGCGAATCCGGCGAAGGCGCGCTTTTCCGCCGGCAGCAGCAGGCCGTCGCCCTCCTCCTTCAGCCGCTGCTTCAGCCAGGAGCGGAAGCCGGGGATCGGGGACAGGGTGGCGAAGGTCTTGAGGCCCTTGAATTCGGCCGCAAGCTGGTCGACCACGCGCTTGATCAGGAAATTGCCGAAGCTGATGCCGGCCAGCCCCTTCTGGGCGTTGGAGATCGAATAGAAGATCGCCGTGTCCGCCGCGCCTGGATCGCCCAGCGGGGCCTGCGGGTCGAGCAATTCCTGGATGCTGCCGCTCATGCCGTTGACCAGCGCCACCTCGACGAAGATCAGGGGCTCCAGCTTCATGCGGGGATGGAAAAACGCGAACAAGCGGCGGTCGGAGTCCAGTCGGTTCTTCAGGTCGTTCCAATCGCGGATCTCGTGGACGGCCTCGTAGGCCATGAGCTTTTCCAGCAGCGCGGCCGGCGACTGCCAGGTGATCCGATGCAGCTCCAGGAAATCGACGTCGAACCAGGCGCCCAACAGGTGCCGCAGGTCGTCCTCCAGCGACGCCAGCGCGCCGTCCTCGCGCGCCATCGGGATCAACTCGGCGCGCAGGTCGACCAGGAACTTCACGCCCTCCGGCAGCGCGTTGAAATGCGTGAGCAGGCGCCGGCGCGGCGGCAGCAACACCTGGCGCAATGCGCGCTCGGCCGCCCGGCGCGCCATCGGGTCCGTGGCCGCGCGCAGCACCTCGATCGCCGCATCGACCGCCTGCTGATCGGTGTCGAAATCGGTCGCCAGGATTTCAAGGAACCGCCGCCGCCCTGCCGGGCTGAGGCCGAGATAGGTGCGCCCCAGGGCCGCGGCGCGCGCACGCGCGGAAACCTCGCCGCCCTTGGCTTCGACGCAGTCGCGGAACTGCTGGCGCAGCCGGTCGGTATCCTCGGGCGGCAGATCCGGCCGCAGACTGCCGCCGAACGCGCCGCGCGCCGAGGCCGCCACGTCGCGCCACGCCGTGCGCAGGTTGGTCAGCGTCCGTTCCAGAAGCTTGGTGGACGATCGGGTCGTGGCTGGGCTGGCTGCGGTGTCGGGCATGACCGGACTCTGCGTTGCGATCCGTTTCCTGACAAGGCGCGTGGCAGGGAAGAGGTTGCGCCGTTGAACGTGTTAGTTGAACCGTATATGCCTTAACGTGCCATTAATGAAACTAACGCTAAACCTTTGTGGCTAACGTGTTTTGTGCTCCGAGCGGACATGCGATGGGCTTGCTAGGCTTCAAGAGCGCCGACGCCCGGGCCAAGAAGGGCAATCGGACCCCGGCGTCGCGCGAGATCAACGGCGGCGCCTTCGTCGGACAGAACCTGTCCGGCCACGACCTGGCCAACCGCACGGTGCGCGACTCGAATTTCGACCACAGCATCCTCTCGGGCGCCGATCTCGAGCGATCGACGTTCATCCGCTGCACTTTCAACGCAACCACGCTGACCCGCGCCAAGCTGCGCCGGGCGACCTTCGAAAATTGCCAGTTCAATCGGGCGATGCTCAACAATGCCGACGCGCAGCAAACGCAGTTCGCCACCAGTTCGACGATCTCGTACGACAGCGTCGCCGACGGCCAGCCCGAATTCGACAGTTCCGGCACCACCTTCGCCCATGCCGTCCTTTCCGGGTCGAATTTCACCGGCGCAGCGCTCGCCCACGCGATTCTACACGACGTCGAGGCGCAGCAGGTGAACTTCCGCGACGCCAACCTCGAAGGCGCGTCGTTCGACCGCTGCTCGATCGGCGGATCGTTCTTTACCGGCGCCAGGCTCGACGGCGCCGACTTCTCCCTGTGCGAAAACGCGCGCAAGATCCTGCCCGCCACGGCGCTGCCGGTGGTCGAGTTCTACAAGCGGATGGACCAGGACGCCCTGAATAGCCGGATCGCCGCGCACGAGCGCTGGCTGCTTTCGAACGGCCGCGAGGGCGAGCGGCTGGTCCTCCGGGTGATCGACCTTACCCGCAACAAGGTCGACGGCCGCGACCTCTCCGGCGCGGACCTGCGGACCTGCAAGCTCGACCGCGTCTGCTACAGGAACAGCCGCTTCGTCCATGCCGACCTGCGCGGGTCCAGCCTCGACGGCACGATCTTCCGCGCCTGCGACCTGCGCGGCGCGCGGCTGGACGCAAAGTCGATCGTCAAGGTGAGGCTGCAGGACAGCCGGCTCTAGGCGCGACAGGCGGAGCAAGGCTGGACTATGCTGCGCGCCGCCATGGCGGCGGCGCGCGCCGGCGTCGCTCAGGTTTCGGCCGGAGAGGCGCGGCGCAGTACGCTTTCCCGATAGGCGATGTAGCTGGTGCTGGCGACGATCATCGCGCCGCCGATCCAGGTCCAGACGCCGGGCAATTCATTGAACACGAAGAGCCCGATCAATCCCGCCCAGACCAGGCGCAGGAATTCGAACGGCATCACGATCGCGACCTCGGCCTCGCGCAGCGACTGATTCAACGCGGTCTGGGCCAGCGTGCCCATGACGGCGATCACCGACAGCCATAGGAACTGGCCGAAGCTGGGCCACTGCCATACGAAAACCGCGACTACGAGCGTGATCGGCGTCAGCAGCAGGTTCATGTAGGCGGTGATGGTCCAGCTCGAATCCGTGCGCGACATCGTCTTGATCAGGAGAAGCGCCACCGACCACGCGACTGCCGAGGTGAGAACCAGCGTCTCACCCAGCCCGACCGCGATGATGCCCGGCCGCACGATCGCCAGCACGCCCAGAAATCCCACGACCAGCGCCACCGTTCGCCGCAGCCGGAACCGCTCGCCCAGGAACAGCACCGCGCCCAGGGCCGCGAAGAGCTGTGAAGTGAAACCGAGCGCCGTGATGGTCGCGAACGGGGCGAGCGACAGGCTCGAGAAGAAGCAGAGCATCGCAACGGTGTTGACCGCCGCCCGCACCAGGTGAAGCCCGGCGTTCCCCGTCTTCAACGCTCCGAAGCCGATCCGCGTGAACCATCCCGCCAACAGGAAGATGCCGAGGAAATTGCGGAAGAACGCGATCTCGAAGGGATGTATCTCGGCCGAGAGCCGGCGGATGAACACGTGCATCGTAACAAACAGCGCGGTCGCAAGCAGCATCCATCCGATTCCGCGCACGACCGAACCGCGCGACGACGACGCGGCGGCGCCGTCGGCAGCTTCGGACCGCGCCGCGGTCAGCGCATCGCGTTCATTACGCACGTTCGGGACGACTTCCGGAGATGGGGGCGTCATTATAGCGGCCGAACATGCATCCGTCGCGTCGTGTCGCCTTGCCACCGGTTGACGGGATCGTGATCGTGCCGATAGTGGCAGCGGTCGGTCGGGAGGGCGCATTGCGGCTCGTGGGCGCGATCGTGGGGCTTGGCGTCGCGGCATGGTGCGCGATGGCCGTCGCTGCCGAACGCCTGGTACCGATCCGCATCGTCGGCAACCGGGAGATCCCAGCCTCGCTGACCGGCAAGTCGGGCGACGCCGCGCGCGGGCGTGCCGTTGCCGTCGACCGCGCCCTCGGCAACTGCCTTGCCTGCCATGTCTTGCCGGTCGACGAGAAACTGCAAGGCGATGTCGGCCCGGACCTGCGGGGCGTGGGCGTCCGACTGACCGAAGGGGAATTGCGTCTACGCGTGGTCAACCCCAAAATCGTCAACGCGCAGACGGCGATGCCTGCCTACTATCGGGTCGATGGACTTTTCCGCGTCCGCAAGGACCTGCAGGGCAGACCCATCCTCGGCGCCGCCCAGATCGAGGATGTCGTTGCCTATTTGAAGACGCTGAAGGATTGACTCCTCCCTTTCAGGCGCGTGCCTTGCGGGCGAGGTAGTAGATCCAGCCGCTGTCAGGCGCCGTCTCGCCCGGGCCCAGCTCACGGCCCCGCGTGTCGAAGGCATGGGCAAGCACGAAGCCTGAGAGCTCGAGCTGCCTCCGTTGGCTCGGCGCATCGATGTAATAGGTCATGAAGCGGAAATTCTCGCCGTCATCGTTGAGGATCGCGTGGTCGGAATGCGCCTGCTCGTGAGACCGCCGCGACAGGTGGCGCGCGACGCCGACCAGCCAGCCGGCGAACTGGCGCACCCGGCCCATGCCAGGGTTGGGCTGAGACAGCAGGGACAGGTCCCAGGCCCGCCGGACCCGCGACGCGCGGTTGTGGGACGAGAACAGCAACCAACCGTCGTCGGCGAGCACCCGGCGCATCCCGGCAAGAACGCGGAGCCGGTCTGCGTGGGAGACATAGTCGAGGCCGTTATACGAAAAGACCACCAGGGCAAAGTGACGGTCGTGGAACACCGAAAGATCACGGGCGTCCATCTGACGGATATCCACCCCGACGTGACGGCGTCGGCAGGCGTCGACCATGCCGGCCGAGAAATCGACCCCGACATACGCCGGACTGATGGTGTGCAGCGCATCGGTCGTCCGACCGGTGCCGACGCCGATGTCGAGAATGGCCCTTCCGCTTACCCCAGCGCCTACCAGGGCTAGCGCCGCCGCTTCGGGAGGCTGCAAGCCCTCGTCATGAAGATAATTCTGCGCCACTCTCGGCGCACGCCACGCCGCTCGATTGTCGAGCATCGCAAACCCTCTCGGACAAATGACGCGACAACCTGCCGCATCGGATTGCATGACGACAATTTAATCCAGCCGCGCTTGCCGTTCGACTGGCAGACCGGCGCCGGCGCGACCAAGTACGGGGGGCCGATGCCCCTTGCCTATCGACAACGCAGGAGCCCATCGGCTAAAAGACGAGCGAGCGTCAGTCGTTAGCCGCCAGCCCATGGCTGTCGGATTTTCGGGAGCACCTGACGCGCGTCGTTGACGGGGTACGACCGCGAAGAGGTAATGGCCGGAACGAACCGCGCCGCCTTCTGTTGACTGCTCTTCCAGGGAAAAGAATTCCCAAAGGAATACTTTGGTGGGACCGCGCGTTATCAAGCGCGGCAACCACCGGGTGCGAGAGCGTGCCACAGGGGCAGATGCGCGTCGCCGGCGGGGGCACTACTGAGGACCATGCGCAAAACTGCTGTTCTTGTGCTGTTGCTTGTGCTGGGCGGCAACTTGGCCGCTTGGTGGGCGCTCAATCAGCCGTTCGACCCGCCGGCCTGGCAGGGCATCGTCCGCGGCGTCGCCTATAGCCCCTATCAGCGCCATCAGAGTCCGCAGCGCAACGAGCCGAGCGCACGAGCCTCGTCCGGCTTAGGACAGGATTACGGTTCGGGCGTCATTCCGGTCGAGCCGGAAGTCCGCGCCGACCAGCCGACGCGCGAGCAGATCGAGCAGGATATCCGACTTCTGCAGGGCCGCGTCGGCGCGATCCGGACCTATTCCGCGATCAATGGCCTGGAAGTCATCCCGCCCATCGCGCGCAAATATGGCCTGCGGCTGACCGCGGGTGCCTGGATCGACGGCCGCTGGTCACGCAACGAGGAAGAGATCGCGAGCCTGGTCGACCTGGCCAATCACAACAGGAACGTCAGCCGCGTCCTGGTCGGCAACGAGTCGATCCTGCGCAACGACCTGCCGGTGCGCCGGCTGATCAACTACATCCGCGAGGTGCGCGAGCAAGTGAAGGTGCCGGTCAGCACCGCCGAGCCCTGGCACGTGTGGCTGGACAATCCCGACCTCGCGCATGCCGTCGACTACCTGGCGGTCCATATCCTGCCCTACTGGGAAGGCGACCGGATCCAGAACGACCGCTCGTTCCACCTCGACCGCGGCCGCGATTACGTCGAAGAGGCGGTGCGCTACGCCTATGAGCGCTACCAGGAGCTCCAGGCGCGCTACCCCGACAAGCCGATCGTCATCACCGAGATCGGCTGGCCCAGCGATGGCCGCGCCCGCGGACTGGGCGTGCCGTCGCCCGAGAACCAGGCAAAGTTCATCCGCCTGTGGCTGAACAAGGCGCGCCAGCAGAACATCGACTTCTTCATCATGGAGGCGTTCGACCAGCCCTGGAAGGATACGATCGAAGGCCGCGTCGGCGCGTACTGGGGCATCTTCACGGCCGACCGTCACGCCAAGTTCCCGGTCAGCGGCCCGGTCGAGCCGGCCTCGCGCTGGTGGATGCTCGCGCTGCTGTCCACGCTGGTTGCCGCCGCGCCGGTCGCGCTGTTCCTGCGCCGCTTCGATCACCTGCGCCCGACCGGCCATGCCGTGTTCGCCGGCATGATCCAGCTCTGCGTCAGCACCGTGTTCTGGATGGTCTATGTCGGACTTGGCCAGTACCAGAGCTGGGCGTCGCTCGCCATGTGGTCGGCCACCATCGTCGCGCTGCTGTTGATGATCGCCATCGTGCTTGCCGAAGGCTTCGAGATGGTCGAGATGCTGTGGATCGGCCAGTGGAAGCGCCACTTCCCGCCGCTCCCGCCGGGCGCCGCCACCCGCAATCCCAAGGTGTCGCTGCACCTCGCGATCTGCAACGAGCCGCCGCAGATGGTGATCGAGACGCTGAATTCGCTGGCCAAGCTCGACTACCCGAACTTCGAGATCCTGGTCATCGACAACAACACGCTGGACGAGGCGGTCTGGCGGCCGGTCGAGACCCACTGCGCCGCGCTGGGCGAGAAGTTCCGCTTCTTCCATCTCGGCAAGTGGCCGGGGTTCAAGGCCGGCGCGCTGAACTTCGCCCTCAAGCAGACCGCCGCGGATGCCGAGATCGTCGGCGTGGTGGACAGCGACTATGTCGTGCGCGCGGACTGGCTGCGCTCGGTGATCCCTTATTTCGAGCGCCCGGAGATCGGGTTCGTGCAGAGCCCGCAGGATCACCGCGACTGGCGCGGCAATCCGTTCAAGGAAATGATCAACTGGGAATATGCCGGGTTCTTCCGCATCGGCATGGTCCACCGCAACGAGCGCGACGCGATCATCGAGCACGGCACGATGACGCTGATCCGCAAGGCCGCCATGGACCAGGTCGGCCACTGGTCGGAGTGGTGCATCTGCGAGGACGCCGAGATGGGCCTCAGGCTGATGGAGGCCGGCTGGCAGTCCGCGTACTGCACCGAGGTGTTCGGCCGCGGCCTGGTGCCCGACAGCTTCGCCGGCTACAAGCGCCAGCGGCACCGCTGGGCCTATGGCGCGGTGCAGATCGTCAAGCGCTATTGGCGCTGGATGATGCCGTTCACCGGCTCGCGCCTGACCTGGGGGCAGCGCTACCACTTCCTGGCGGGCTGGGTGCCGTGGTTCGCCGACGCGCTGAATATGGTGCTGCTGGCTGCCGCCCTCGTATGGACCGTTCCTGTCGTGGCCGTGGGCACGGCCGCCGCGGTGCTGAACAGCGCCTGGCTCGCCAGCCTGCTCCAGCCGGCCTCGATCGGCTATGGGACGGTCAACCCGGTCGACGCCCTGTGGCCCAACCTTTCGACCTGGGCCTCGCCGGCCGACCTGACCGCGCTGGCGGCCAGCTTGCAGAAATGGGCGGAGCGGTTCGAATACCCGCTGGTCCTGTTCGTCCTGCCGACGATCGCCGTGTTCCTGTTCAAGACCGTGCGCTTCCTGCTTCTCTACGCGCGCAGGGTGGAATGCGACGCGTGGCAGCGCCTCGGCGCGGGCATCGCCGGCCTGTCCTTGACCTACACGATCGGCCGCGCGGTGATGCAGGGGTTCCTGACCCGGCGCTCCCAGCCTTTCCTGCGCACCCCGAAATGCGAGGATGCGCCGGCCCTGGTCCAGGGCATCAAGATGGCGTCGCACGAGACGGTGCTGTTCGCGGTGCCGCTGTTCGCGGCCCTGGCCGTGCTGGTCCTGCAGGGCCAGTTCTTTCCCGATGCGCGCGCCTGGGCGGCGATGCTGATCGTGCAGTGCCTGCCCTATGGCGCGGCTCTGCTGCAGTCCATGATCGCCGCCGCCCCATCCTTCGCCTGGGTCCGCCGCGCCATCGCCCCGATCCGGTCCGAGACGGGGGCTACCACGGCCGATTGAGATCTGCCGCCTAAATTTTATGCAGCGCCGGTGGACTGCCTAGCCTCTATGCGACGGTAACGGCCGCGCGCTCCTGCTCCCCGAGCATTTCCGCAGCACGAAGCCGGCGGAGCGCTGTGGCACGGGACTTGATCTATCCGACCCTCAAGCGTCACGGCCCACGGCCCGGATCGGAGCCGACGGTTCAGATTGGCGCGTCATTCGGAGGTCGGAATGAGAATTCTGCACGGCAATCTGCTGGTCGTTCCTGCGTTCGGCGGTCTTCTGGCGCTGGCCATGGCATCCAGCGCCCTGGCCGACGAGGCGCCCAAGCTCGACAGGGGCGACACGGCCTGGATGCTTACGTCGACGGCGCTGGTCCTGATGATGACCATCCCCGGCCTGGCGCTTTTCTACGGCGGCATGGTCCGCAAGATGAACGTGCTCGCGACGTTGATGCAGAGCTTCGCCTGCGCCTGCCTCGTCTCCATCCTCTGGCTCGTCCTCGGCTACAGCCTGGCCTTCACCGAGGGCGGCCCGCTCATCGGCGGCCTGTCGCGGGTCATGATGAAGGACGTGGCCATCGATACATTGAGCGGGACGATCCCCGAAACCGTGTTCATGGCCTTCCAGATGACCTTCGCCATCATCACGCCCGCCTTGATCCTCGGCGGCGTGGCCGACCGGATGAAGTTCTCCGCCATGCTGCTGTTCGTCGCCCTGTGGTCGATCCTGGTCTACAGTCCGGTGGCCCACTGGGTTTGGGGGCCGGGCGGTTTCCTGGGCGGCACCGGCATCAAGGAGTATCCGGGCTTCCTCGGCCTGGGCGCGATCCTCGATTTCGCCGGCGGCACTGTGGTGCACATCATCTCCGGCGTGTCGGGCCTGGTCGCCGCCATCGCGATCGGCAAGCGCAAGGGCTACGGCACCGAGCCGATGGCGCCGCACAATCTGACCCTCACGCTGATCGGCGGCTCGCTGCTGTGGGTCGGCTGGTTTGGCTTCAACGCGGGCTCGGCGGTGGCATCGGACGGCCGCGCGGGCATGGCGTTCCTGGTGACGCACCTGGCGACCGCCGCGGCGGCGTTGAGCTGGATGTTCTGCGAGTGGGGCCTGCGCGGCAAGCCAAGCCTACTCGGTATCGTCTCCGGCGCGGTCGCGGGTCTGGTCGCGATCACCCCCGCCAGCGGCTTCGTCGGTCCCACCGGCGCGCTGGCGATCGGGATCGCCGGCGGCGCGGTCTGCTTCTGGGCCGCGACCATCCTGAAGAACCAGATCGGCTATGACGACGCGCTGGATGCTTTCGGCATCCATGCGATGGGCGGCGCCACGGGCGCGGTACTGACCGGCGTCTTCGCCGTCGAGAAGATCGGCGGCACCGCCGGCCTGCTCGAAGGCGCGCCAATGCAGGTCGTCGCCCAGGCAGTCGGCGTGATCGTGACCGCGGTCTATGCGGGGGTGGTCGCGTTCCTTATCCTCAAGGTCGTGGACGTCTTGGTGGGATTGCGCGTCGACCAACAGGACGAGATCGAAGGTCTCGACCGTGCCCTGCACGGCGAGGTGGTTCCGTAACGACCGGCGCGAGCGACGAAACGGGAGAGATCGATGACCAGGGGCTTCCTTTGTCCTTCAAGCCCTTGTGAAACAAGAGATCGCCGCTATCGCCCGCGATTGTTAAGGAACTCCTATTCACTGCTGCCGTTCTCTCTGCACCCCCGTGCTACCGGAGCCCGAGCGGGTGCGAAACCCCACATGTAGGAGGATGGCAATGCAGCACCAGGCACCGCAGAAGAACCAGCAGAACCAGAATATGTCCGATCCGAAGAAGGCGCAGAATATCGGCCATGATGACGACATGGTCGGCAAGGACACCGATGGCGACGGCAAGGTCGTGAAGCCGGGCCAGAAGCCGGGCCAGAGTCACGGCAAGGGCCTGCCGAACAGCTAGCCTCGAGATCGACGCAAGACCCCCGCCGGCGTCGGCGGGGGTCTTCGTTATGCTCGGAGCGCCGCCATGCATTCGCGCCTGCCTGCGCTGCCCCTCTATCTGCTGGGGCACGCGGTTCTCGGCATCGTGCTGGGCCTGACGGCAGGGATTTCCATTCTCGCCGCGGATGCAGCAGGCGTCCGGACATTGATCGTTGCTTCTGGCGATCCGGAGGCCATGGCGATTTTCATCGCCGGGGCGATCCTCACGACCCTCCCGCTGGTGATCGCGACCGCCATCTGCCTGATCTCGATCCGCGATCCGCAGACCGGCCCGGCGGTAGGGGCATCGACTGCGCGCGCAGTTCTTAGCGACTAGTGCAGTTTCGGCTTCTTCAGGAAATCGGAGCGATCCGCCGAGCGCACCTTGATCGCGAGTACCTGGCCGCCGGTGCGCGCGATCGTAAACGGGACTTCAACGCCTGCATCGCCGCAGCGCCATATTTTGCGAAACAAATCCGCCAGCGAGCGCACCGGTTCTTCGGCCACCTCCAGCACGACGTCGCCCACCTCGAGCTTGGCGGTTTCGGCCGGACCGCCCTTGGCGAGCCCGGCCACGGCGACGTGGCTCTTTATCTCGGTGGCATAGAAGCCGATCCAGGGCCGCGGCGGGTGGTTCACCCGGCCGTAAGTCAGCAGATCGTTCAGAATTGGCTCCAGCAGGTCGATCGGCACGATCATGTTGCCCTGGACCTCCTTGTCGCCAGCCTTCTCCTCCACCAGCAGCGACCCGATTCCGGCGAGCCGGCCCGACCGGTCGATCAGCGCAGCGCCGCCCCAGTGCGGGTGCGCGGGCGCGGTGAACAGCGCTTCGTCCAGCACGTATTCCCAGTAGCCGGCGAACTCGTGCTTGGCGATCACCTTGGCATTCAGGCAATGCCCGCGCCCGCCATGGGCCGCCAGAACTACCGGATCGCCGCGATTCACGGCCGCCGACGATCCGCGCGGCAGCGCCGGCAGGTCCAACCGCCCCAACGCCTGGACAAGGCCGAAACCCGTCGCCTGATCATAGGCGAGCGGATAGCCGCCGACCGCCGAGCCCTTGTGGGTCGTCAGCCAAATGGTCTTTGCCTCCGTAACAAGGTAACCGATGGTCAGAACCAGCCCGTCTTCGCGGATGACGATCCCGTTGCCGGAACGCTCCGTGCCCAGCGTGCCGGCCGTGAATGCATCGCCCGGGATTTCGGTGTGCAATCCCAAAATCGAAGCCAGCACCGAATCCAGATCGAAGCCGAGTTCCGCCGGCTTCGGCTGCAAGTTGCGTGGAAATTCCCAATCCTGCTCGGTCGCCATTGCACACTCACCTGTTGCGACAGGTTGAATCTAAGCCATCCAATGTAGGTTTTTAAGACCTGCCTTTGGTCAGGCGCCAGGAATGATCGGGCGGTGCTCGACGACCTTGAGCCCATAGCCATCCAATCCCACGATCGTCCGTCGCGCGTGCGACAGAAGGATCATCTCGCGCACGCCGAGATCCAGCAGAATCTGGGCGCCCACGCCATAGTCGCGCAGCTCGGGCGGCGATTTGGGTTCCCCGCTGCCCTCGCCCAGCCGGCTGCGCAGCCGGTCCGACAGGCTGGTCGGGGTGCGTTCGCGAATCAGCACCAGCACGCCCCGCCCGGCCCGGCCGATCTCGCGCAGCGACAGTTCCAGGTCGCTCCCGCGCCCGCTCTGCGTATCGCCCAGCGCGTCGTCCAGGATGTTCATCGCATGCATGCGCACCAGCACCGGCGCACCGCTGGTGATGTCGCCGCGGACCAGCGCGATGTGCTCGGCGTAGCTAACGCGGTTGACGTAGACGACCATCCGGAACTCGCCGCCGTAGCGGCTGGCGAACGGCGTCTCCAGCAGGCGTTCGACGATGCGGTCGTGGCGCAGGCGGTAGCGGATCAG
Organism: Alphaproteobacteria bacterium; assembly: GCA_020851015.1. Next base: position 18,133 of record JADZDN010000206.1, read on the forward strand.
ATCGGCGATCGTGGCGATCTTGAGGCCGTGGAACTGGCAGAACTTCACCAGGTCGTCCCGCCGCGCCATCTCGCCGTCGTCGTTCATGATCTCGCAGATCACGCCCGACGGGTTCAGCCCCGCCAGGCGGGCGATGTCGACCGACGCTTCGGTATGGCCGGCCCGCACCAGAACCCCGCCCTCGCGCGCCATCAGCGGGAAGATGTGGCCGGGCGTGGCGATATCGGCCATGCCCTTGGACGGGTCGATCGCAACGCCGACCGTGCGCGCCCGGTCCGGCGCCGAGATGCCGGTGGTCACGCCATGCCGCGCCTCGATCGAAACGGTGAATGCCGTCGCGTGGCGGGACGAGTTCTGCTGCTCCAGCAGCTTCAGCCCCAGCTGCTCGACCCGTGACTTTGTAAGCGCCAGGCAGATCAGGCCGCGGCCGTGCTTGGCCATGAAGTTGATCGCTTGCGGTGTCGCCATCTGCGCGGGAACGACCAGGTCCCCTTCGTTCTCGCGATCCTCGTCGTCCACGAGCACGAACATCCGGCCGTTGCGCGCCTCCTCGATGATTTCGGGAATGGGCGACTTGATTTCCTGTAAACTCACGGTCCCTCGCGCGTTCTGGCGGCGGCGGCGGGCACTGTAGCCCGCCGGCACCCGGGATTCCAGCGAGCCGGCCGCCCCGAACGCCCCGGGAACGGACCCGCCGTTCCGCCGTTTGCCTACCGCTTGGATTGCGCCTTGGGGGACCAATGTCGGTGAAACCGTGGCTCCGGGCCGGTGCGGTCCTTGTGCTGCCAGGGGCCGCAATGGCGGCTGCCGGACAAAAGGAGGCGCCGTCCGAAGTCCTGTTCCTTGGCCAGGTCATCGTGCTGCTCGTCATGGGCCGGCTTCTGGGCGAGGCGATGACGCGGCTGGGGCAGCCCAGCATCATGGGCCAGCTCGTCGCCGGCATCCTGCTCGGCAAGTCGGTGCTTGGCGCGGCGTTTCCCGAACTGCACCACGCGCTGTTCCCCGAGCTTCCGCAGCAGAAGGCGATGCTGGATGGCATCGCGCAGATCGGCATCCTGCTGCTCCTGCTCTTGACCGGCATGGAAACCGATGTCCCGCTGGTCCGGCGCGCCGGCCGCGCCGCATTCACCGTCTCGCTGGCCGGCATCGCGATACCGTTCGCCTGCGGATTCGCGCTGGGCGAGGCCCTGCCGGATGCCCTGCTGCCGCGCCCCGAGCAGCGCCTGGTAACCTCGCTCTTCCTCGGCACGGCGCTATCGATTTCCTCGGTCAAGATCGTCGCCGCGGTGGTGCGCGAGATGAACTTCATGCGGCGCAACCTGGGCCAGGTGATCGTGGGCGCCGCCATCGTCGACGATTCGATCGGCTGGATCATCATCGCGGTGACCTTCAGCATCGCGATGAAGGGAGCGATCGAACCCCTGGCCTTGACCCAGACCGTGCTGGGCACGGTCGTCTTCCTCGCCGCGAGCATCACGGTCGGCAGGCGGATCGTGTTCCTGCTTATTCGCTGGGTGAACGACAATTTCGCCAGCGAGGCCGCGGTGATCACGATGATCCTCGCGATCACCGGCGGCATGGCGCTCACGACGCATCTGATCGGGGTTCACAGCGTGCTGGGCGCCTTCGTCGCCGGCGTTCTGGTCGGGCAGTCGCCGATCCTGACCCGCCAGATCGACGGGCAGCTCCGCGGCCTGATCACCGCGCTGTTCATGCCGGTCTTCTTCGGCCTTGCCGGCCTGCACGCGGACCTGACGATCCTTGGCGACGGCCGGCTGCTGCTGCTCGCCATCGGGCTCATCCTGATCGCCAGCATCGGCAAGTTCGGCGGCGCCTTCGTCGGCGCCGAGCTGGGCGGCCTGTCGCGGCGCGAGGCGATCGCGCTGGGCTGCGGCATGAACGCGCGCGGATCGACCGAGGTGATCGTCGCCACCATCGGGCTTTCGATCGGCGCGCTGACCGAAGACCTGTTCACCATGATCGTCGCGATGGCGATCGTGACGACACTGGCGATGCCGCCGATGCTGCGCTGGGCACTGGCCCGGCTGCCCTTGAGCGATGCCGAGAAGGCCCGGCTCGAACGCGAGGAGTTCGAGCAGCGCGGCTTCGTGCCGAACCTGGAGCGGCTGCTGGTAGCCGCGGACGACAGCAGCACGGGGGTGTTCGCATCGCGCCTGACGGGATTTCTCGCCGGACTGCGGGGCACGCCCGTCACGGTGCTGCATCTGGCCGAGGCGGTGGCGCCGGCGCGCGAATCGAGCGAAGCTGCGATCGCGCTGGAGAAGGCCGCCGAGCGCGCCAAGACCCGGGACGCCGACAGCGAGCGTCCTCCCGACAAGGTCGATGTGACGGCGAAGGTCCGGGCCGAGCCCGCCACGGTCGAAAAGGAGGCCCGCAAGGGCTACGACCTGTTGCTGATCGGCATGCAGGAGGCAGCCGAGCCCGGCGAGCGCTTCCCGCCGCGCGTTGAAGAGACGGCCGCCAAGTTCGAGGGGCCGATCGCGGTCGTGCTGGCCCGCGGCACGCACGCCGATCGACCGAGGACCGCGCGGCTCAACATCCTGGTGCCGGTGACGGGGACCGAGGCATCGCGCCGCGCGACCGAGCTGGCCGTCGCCCTCTCGCGCGCCTCGGGCGCGGCCGTGACGGCGCTGCTGGTGGCCGCGGGCAAGCCCGGCCACGGATTCGCCGCGCCGACCGGCCAGGAAGAGGAAGTCCTGAAGCAGGTCGTGGCGATGGGGGAGCCGTATGGCGTTGCGATCCGGACCACGATCCGCTCCCACATCGCGCCGCAGGATGCCATCCTGCGGGAAGCGGAGCGCAATGGGCACAACCTGATCGTGCTGGGCGTTAACCGGCGCCAGGGCGAGCAGCTGTTCTTCGGCAACGTGGCCGCCTCCGTCCTTGGTCGCGCGGGCTGCTCGGTCGTCTTCTTGTCCGGCTAGCGGCGTTCCGGTTGCGTTCGCCGCATGGTGCCCGCCAGCAATCGGCATAGCGTCGGGCCATGGCCGCAGCTAGATTGCCCGCATGGACGATACCGCGCGCCCCCGCTCTCCCATCGCCTACCGCTACGACAAGCAGCTTCCGCCGCCGGGCGGTACGATCGAGGTCGTGCCGGGCGTGCATTGGCTGCGCATGCCCCTGCCCTTCGCGCTCGACCACATCAACCTGTGGCTTGTGGAGGACGGCGAGGGCTTCGCGATCGTCGACTGCGGCATTGCCCGCGACGAAGTGAAGGCGCTGTGGCAGCAGGTTTGGGATTCGACGCTCAAGGGCCGCAAGATCACGCGCGTCTTCGTCACCCATTTCCATCCCGACCACATGGGACTGGCGTCCTGGCTGTGCGAGACCTGGGATGTCGAGCTGTGGACCACGCAGGGCGAGTACATGGCCGCGCGCGCGACGCGCGGCATGAGCGAGCCGTCCGACGCGCGCGCGCGATTGGCGTTCTACCAGCGCAACGGCATGGCCGCGTCCGACCTGGCAAAGATCGCGGATCGCGGCATTTATTATCCGAAGCACGTGCTGCCGCTGCCCGGCGCCTTCCGGCGGATCGAGGAAGGCGACATGGTGCGGATCGGCCAGCACGACTGGCGCGTGATCGTCGGTACCGGCCACGCGCCCGAGCACGCCTGCCTCTATTCGGCCGGTCTTGGCCTGCTGATCTCGGGCGACCAGGTCCTGCCCCGCATCACGACCAATGTCAGCGTGTGGCATAACGAGCCCGAGGCCGATCCGCTGGCGCGCTACCTGGCATCGCTCGACCTGTTCCGACCGCTGCCGGCCGACACGATCGTGCTGCCGTCGCACGACCGCGTCTTCACCGGCTTGCACGGCCGGCTCGACATGCTGGTGGCGCACCACGAAGAGCGGCTCGCCCGGGTGATGACGCGGGCGTCCGAACGTCCGGTCGCCGCCTCGGACCTGATCACGACGCTCTTCCCGGGCCGCGAACTCGATACGCATCAGCTCACCTTTGCGATCGGCGAGGCGCTTTCGCACCTTCGCTACCTCGAAGGCAAAGGCAAGCTGAAGCGCGCGGTGGGCGGCGACGGGGTGATCCGTTTCACCGTCTAGGCGCTGCGCCGGAACACCAGCCAGCGGTTCAGGCCGAAATTCACGACCAGTCCGGCCACCGAGCCCGCGGCCACGCCAAGCGCCGGCATCGCGCGCACGATATCGGACGCCATGACCAGGGCCGCGTAGCTGGCGTAGTTCACCACCCCGCCCGCCGTGTTCACCACCAGGTATCTGACCCATTCGCGGTGGATCGGTGCGTCGCCGGCGCCGAAGGTGAAGCGGCGGTTCAACCACCATGCGGTCGACGCGGCAGCCAGGTAGGAAACCAGGCGCGCCAGATACGGATTCCATCCGGCCCAAACCACCAACGCCTGCACCACGCCAGCATCGACGACGAAGGCGATCGCGCCGACGACGCAGAAACGGAAGAGCTGCCTGTGGATCGGCCGGTCGGCTTGGATCGCGCTCACCGCTGGTTGACGCCATCGTCCCGCCCGGTCGCGGGGATCGCGAGATAGGACAGGCGGCGCAGTTCGCGCCGGCCGCGGGTCACCGTGTCGAGGATCAGGCCGCAGACCAGGCTGAGGAAGGCCAGCAGCATCACGCCCGTGGCCAACACCGCCGTCGGCAGCCGCGGCACCAGGCCGGTCTCGAGGTACGTGAACACGACCGGCACCGAGATCAGCAACGACAGGACGAAGAGGCTGACGAAGATATAGCCGAAAAACTGCAGCGGCCGCTCCTCGCGGAACAGGCGCAGGATCAGCATCAGGATGCGCCACCCGTCGCGATAGGTGTTGAGCTTGCTGGCCGAACCCTCGGGCCGCGCGCCATAGGGCGTCGGCAGCTCGGCCACCGGCATGCGCAGTTCCAGCGCGTGCACCGTCAGTTCCGTCTCGGTCTCGAAGCCCTTGGCCAGCGCGGGGAACGACTTGGCGAAGCGCCTGGAGAACACGCGGTATCCCGACAGGATGTCCTTGAACCGCTCGCCGAAGAGCTGCGCCACGAACCCGGTCAGCATTTTGTTGCCGAAGCGATGGCCGGGGCGATAGGCCGCCTGCTCGGTGTCCACGCGCGCGCCCACCACCATGTCCAGGCGCTCGTCCAGCAGTTTCGCGATCAACATCGGCGCCGACGGAGCATGATAGGTGTTGTCGCCGTCGACCATCACATAGGCATCGGCCTCGATGTCCGCGAACATCCGGCGCACCACGTTGCCCTTGCCCTGCAGGGTCTCGGTGCGCACGATCGCGCCGGCCGCCCGCGCCACCTCGACCGTCCGGTCGCGCGAATTGTTGTCGTAGACATAGATCTCGGCCATCGGCAGGGCGGCGCGGAACCCGGCCACGACGTCGGCGATGGTGCGCTCCTCGTTGTAGCAGGGCACCAGCACGGCGATGTGATGGCCGGCGAAGGAAGGACTGTCAGTCATGAGCTCCTCGCGCTAGGCCTGCGCCAAAGCGAGCGACGCGGAAAGGCCTTTGGGCAACGCCTGGCCTAGAACGGCGGACCGGCCCGCCTTATTCCCTCCAGCCTATAGCCGGTCGACCGGGCAGAAGGCCAGCGGCTCCTTCTCGTTGAGGTCGAGATGCGGCCGCATGGGAAGGCATCCCGACATCCGTATCTTGAGGCCGAACGCGGTCAGCGCATCGATCGCGCGTTGCGTCTCGAACCGGGTGCGGAACAGCACGAAGATCGGGCCGGCATGCGCCGCGATGCGCTCGCGCATCGCCTCGATATGCCGGTTCGGCTGGGAGGGCCCGACGAACCAACCTTCGACCCGCAGGAACGGGATTTCCGGCGGAAAGAAAGGAACGACATAGCCAAGGGGCTCGGCCCCCGCCAGCAGCACCATCGTCCGCCCCGGCTCGACCAGCGGCGGCGGCTTGACCCCGAAGAAGTCGTCGGCCCAAGGCACCCGGCCCCAGCTCGCGGGCTGGGTCGTCAGCAGGAAAGCCGCCGCCGCCGCGCCCAGGGCCGCGCCATGCACCCAGCGCGTCAGGGCGAAGCGGTCGGCCAGGACCAGGATCAGCAGCGGGGCCAGCATCTCCAGCGGCACCAGGTAGCGGTAGACGCCGAACAGCTTCAGCCAGACCAGGTAGGCCACGGCCGCGGTCGCCAGCAGGAGGTTGGCCGGATGGCGATCCGCTAGCGTGACGGCGCCCGGACCCGTCCAGCGGCGCTTCAGGGGCCAGGCGGCTACCGCGAGCAGCGCTAGCGCGTAAAGAACCGGCGCACGCAGGTCGAAAAACTCGGCCTCGCCCACCAGCTTCGGATCGCCGGTGAACACGAAGGGATAGGCGACGACTTCCCACCACGAGCGGGGCAGCATGCCGCGGTTGACGTAATCCGCCTCGATCGCCCAGGGCGACTTGAAATACTGGTTGTAGTAGGGAAACAGCGGGTTGGCGTAGTCCCGCCACATGCGCCAGATCCACCACCCGCCGGTCGCGGCGATGCCGGCCAGCACGCCGAGGCCATAGCAGAACGACAGCAGGAAGCGGCGAACGAGCGTGGTCGTCACCAGCAGGAGCGCCGCGCAGGCGCCGATCGCGAAGACGATCGCCGGTTGCTTCAGACCGGCGCCCAGCCCGGCCAACAGCCCCATCGCCGCCGCCAGGCTCAACGCACGGGCAACGGGCGATTCAACGAGGTGGCGATAGTAGAGGACAAGGCCGAGCAGCGAGCCCAGGCTGAACAGGCTGATCAGATTGTCGTGGAAGGTCGTGCCCAGTTCGGACACGGCCATGGCGCCGGCCATGCCCAGCAGCGCGGTCGCGACGGAGGCCCAGCGCCGCACGACCGGCCGCGCGGTGGCCAGCAGCCGCCAGGCCAGCGCCAGCACCACGATGAAATTGAGCCCCTGCAGCAGGCCCATCGCGAAGCCAACGGCGCGCGGCGGCAGGGTGGTGACAAGCGCGTAGAAGGGCAGGTCCGACAGCGGATTGTAGAAGGTGGCGTGATGCGCGACCGCCAGGTCGAAGCCGCGCCGCCCATGCAGCAGCGCGTAGGCGTTGTAGAAGTGGTAGTTCCGCAGGTCCCAGTTGGCGTCCTGGCCGAGCCAGACCGAGACCAGGCCGCAACATGCCGGAACGGCGATGGCCAACCCGTAGAGAACCGCGCCCGGTCGCGCGGCGTCGTTCAAGACGGGCGCTTTCGGCTGGATTCCCGGCTCACGACCGGGCAGCCGTCGCTTCTTCGGTGGCGGCAGCCGCCATGCGCTGCCACTCCCCACAGGCGGCCGTGCTGACGGTGCGGGGAAACTTCCCATCGGGGTGCCGGGCGGTCACCACCGGCGGATAGCGCCGGCACTCGCCGTGGGGCCCGCGCTCGCGCACGCCCTCCCCGATCCAGAAGCGACAGAAATAGCAGGTGCGCCCTTTTTCCTTCATGGCCCCGGATTATACGCGGCGAAGCGCCCGCGTCATCCGATTCGGCGTCGAGCCCGGCGCTTGTGGGGCTCGCCGACGCCGTGCGATCATCGCCCCCGCAACCAGGAAGGACGGCATGCGCCCGCGTCTCCTCGCCCCCGCCATCGTCTTGATTGCCGCGACGGCCACAGCCGCCACGGTGAACGACTACTACGGCAAATGGAGCCGCGGCGATTGCGGCGAGGAGTGGGTGCTGTTCGCCGACGGAAAAGTGACCCAGTTCAGCAGCCGCTTCCAGGCAGTCGAGACGGCCGAAAATCCGTCGGCGGTGCGCAAGGCGGCGCCCGCGCCGCGGCCCGCGGCGGCGGCGCCCAAGCCTCCCGAGCCGGCGAAGGCCGCCGATGCCGCCCCGGCGGCGAAGCCTGCGACCACCGACCCGGCCAACCCGGACCAGCCCCGCAACCCTGCGACGGCGCGCAAGCTGATCGACAGCGCCGCCCCGCGAAATCCGGCGACGGCCCGCCGGGTCACGGACGCGCCCGCCCAGGGCGCGACGGCCCCGGCCTCGTCGGCTCCCCCTGCGCCCAAAGCGTCGCCTAAGAGCAAGGAGATGGCGCTGCCGGCGACGTTGAAGCTGGACGGCGACCGGCTGTCGGTGGAAACCCAGGAGCAGGGCCGCAAGCCGCGCCGCGAGGTCTACGCCATGGCCGACCGGGACACGCTGGTACTCCAGGACACCTACGTGGACGGCCGGCGCATCCCGCCTATCACCCGCGACCAGATCACCTACAAGCGTTGCAAGTAGACATCCCCGCCACATTCACCGCGCGCGCGGAACCGGCGAATCCCGGTCCGCGTTCTGGTTGCATGAAGCGCAAGGCGATCACTGGCGGCTTGTTTCTCGAGCCAGAGGAAGAAGCCCGCTTGCCGGCGCGGCCAGCTCTCGAACTCGTTGGGGCACGCGGTCTGCGCAGGTTGCGCAGAGGGCCCCGCCCGCTGCGGCGCCAACGCTGGATATCGCGCCATCCATGATCGAAAAACCGCCTTTGGCGAGGTCGTTATCCGACCGAACTCCGGCAAAATCTCAGAGTTATCCACGCAACCGATCCCGGCTTGGTCGCATTACGCACTCGGTCGGATTCTCACCGGCGCGGCGGCGAGCGGGGTAATTGCGTGACATCAGTGCTTTATGTCGTGAAGTCGAGAGATCGCTGGAGCGTCGAGGCCGGGGCGGACGTCCTCGGCACCTTTGCCAGCCGACACTCGGCCACCGGCCGAGCGATCGACGCGGCGGTCGACGCGGGCCTGCAAGGCACGCCTTGCCGGGTTATCGCCCAGGGCGAAAACGAAGCCGATTGGGAAACCCTATGGCCCCCCGATTGGCGCCGCTAGCGTCGTAAATCCCTCGTCGGACCACGGCCCGGATCAACCGGATACCCCACGCCGGCGCCCGAACGTTGAGTCTCCGGCTTGGGCTCGGTGGATGGGAGCACGGGCGCGGGATACTGGATGGGCCACATGGCGCCGACATAGCGGCGCACGGGCACGGCCGTAACCATGGAAGCCCTCCTGCGTAACGCTGGAATGGAAAAATGCCCGGCGCCCGCCGGGGTTCCGCGCCGGTACAGGCGGCCGGGAAATCACGCCGCGGTCGATGGGCGCCCTGCCTGCTTGCCGACCACGCCGGATACGCGCTTGGCTTGCTCGAGATGCTGCTGCAGCACGGGCAGCTTCGCGGCCGCGTAAGCGCGGACTTCCTTGTCGCCGCCGGCGGTGGAATGCCGTTCGAACAACTGGACCGCTTTCAGGTGGTCCTTGACTTGGCTTTCCATGTAGGCGCGATCGAAGGCGTCGCCGGAAAGCTGGTCCAGCTGCTCGCGCAGCTTTGCCTGTTCCGTGCTTGGGGACGGCGCCAGTTGGAGTCCCAGTTGCTGGGCCAGTTCCGCCAATTCGCCGTTGGCCTTGCTATGGTCGGCGACCATGTGCTGGGCAAACTCGCGCACGGCCGGGGTCGACGCCTTTGTTGCCGCCAAGCGGCCCAATTCGACTTCGACGAGCCCATCCTGCAACGCCTGCTTCACGAAATTGGCATCCGCAACCGCGAGCACCGTCGATTCCCGCGCCGACGGCGGCGGCGCGGCGGGCGGGCCAGCCGGCGGCGTCTGGGCCGCTGCCGCTGTCACGCCTGCCGCCAAGGCTATACAGAAAATCCGTGCATGCATTTCGGCCGCCACCCACGTGAAGCTCCGCCCAATAAACGCCCCATGCGTGGCGGCCGTTCCGGCGCCAGCCGAAGCGCTCAGCAGCCCAATCGGCGCCGGTATTCCCAGGGGCACGGGTTCAGCGTGGAGGTCCACCACTCGAAGGCCGGTCCGGTCAAGTATCCCGGCCGATTTGGCGCCGGCGCGGAATCCACGCCGGCATTGGGCGCCGACGACGCGAACGCTTGCACCGGCGGCGCGTTCTGGGCGTAGGTCGTGCCGTTGGGCTGCAGCGTGACGGCATTGGTCGCGCCATAGGGTGTGGGTGCGCCGAACAGTCCGCCGATGCCGGCGGGGTCGATGCTGAGACCGCTCTCGCCGCCCATCGAGCCCGGCGGAACTTTGACGTCCGTGCGCAGCGCGCCGCTGGCGGCGCCGGGATAGCTGGCGGTGACGCCCGCCGGGGAAACGACCCTCACGTTTGCATTCGTGTCGGCGTGCCTGGGCAGATCGGCCGCGTTTGCCGTGCCGGTCGTCAGCGCGAGCGCGAGACCGATTCCGTAAAGCCATTTCATGTCCAATCCTCCTGGCAATAGAGGGTCCTGGAACAACGTGTGGGTGAAGGGCGGGTTTCGCTATGCGCCAGGGCGCAGGGCGGAACTGTCGGCACCGCATGGCTGGGCCATCGCGACCGGCGATTGAATCCGCGCGGTCGCCAGGGGTATTTTGCTGGCCGCGGGCCGCGGCGTCGGCGGTCGCGTCCGTCGTGAGGGCAGTCCCATCCAATCAGATCAAGCAGGCATTGCCCGCGTTTGGCTAAGCGCGATCGCCGCCGCGGCGGTGGCTGTCCTGGCCAATTTCGCCCTGTGGCATGCGGCCAATGGACCGGTCGCCATCGCGTGGCCCGGCGGCGGCGAGGCGTTGCAAAGCGTGTCGTTCGCGCCGTTCCGCCGCGACCAGAGCCCGTTGCTCAACCGCTATCCCTCGACCGCGCAGATCGAGGAGGACCTGGCCTCGCTCAAGGGCCGCACCCGTGGCGTGCGCACCTATACGGCGACCGAAGGACTCGATGCGGTGCCGCGCCTCGCCGGCAAGTACGGCATGAAGGTGACGCACGGCGCGTGGCTCAGCTTCGACCATCAGCGCAACGAGGTCGAGACGAAAGCCCTGATCGACCAGGCGAACGCAAGTCCGGATACGATCGCGCGCGTCATCGTCGGCAACGAGGTGCTGCTGCGCGGGGACCTCCGGCCCGACCAGCTTGCGCCGCTGATCCGGCGCGTGCGCCAGGCGATCAAGCAACCCGTCTCCTATGCCGACGTGTGGGAAGTCTGGGTGCGCCATCCCGAGCTGGCGAGGGAGGTCGACTACATCACCGTGCATTTCCTGCCCTACTGGGAGGACGATCCGGTCGACGTCGCCGGCAGCATGGGGCACATCCTGCACATCTACGGGCTCGTCAAGCAGGCCTTCCCCGACAAGCCGATCCTGATCGGCGAGGTCGGCTGGCCCAGCGCGGGGCGCGCCCGCGAGCGCGCCGTGCCCGGCCGCGCGGAGCAGGCGCGGTTCCTTGCCGCGTTCACCGCCCTCGCCCGCGACAAGGGGCTCGACTACAACATCGTCGAAGCCTTCGACCAGCCCTGGAAGACCGCGCATGAAGGCACGGTCGGCGGCAACTGGGGCATCGTCGACGCCGAGCGGCAGCCGAAATTCGCACTCGGCCAGCCGGTCGTCGAGCGCCCGTCCTGGCAGTTGGAAGCTGGCGGCGCGGCGTTGCTGGGCGTGCTCGCGACGTTTTTCGCCGCGCGCCAGCGCCCAGGCCCGGCCGGTCAGCTTGCTTTGGCTCTTCTGGCCCAGGCGCTGGCAAGCATGCTGGCGATCGGCGCGCGCGCCGGCGTGGCGCAATGGCACGATAAGGCACTGCTGGCCGGCCCGGCGATCCAGTTCGGCATGCAGGCGGCGCTGGCTACGTTGCTGTTTGGCGAGGCGGCAGCGCGCCTGAACGCGCCGCCGGGACCGGTAACGCTGCGCAGCCCGGGATCGACGCTGGCCGAGCCCGGCGACAGCCGATGGCGGGACTGGCTCATGCTGGTATTCACGATTCTCGCCCTTATCGAGACCTGGCGCCTGGCGCTGCGCATCGACCTTCCCGGCGTGCGGGAATGGGTCAACCGCCTGCCTGACGGCCTGTTATCCTGGCTGCACGTGGTGCTGGACGGGCGCTTCCGCGACTTCCCGATCCCGGAATTCCTGGTGCCCAGCCTGGGGCTCGCGGCGGTGCTGCTGACCCTCGCGGCGTTCGGGCGGCGCCCGGCGCTTCCCCCCAGTGCGTTCCCCCGGCTCGACGGCGCGCTGGCCGCGCTGCTGCTGGCAGGCGCGGCCCTGCTGCAGATTGCCGAACGCTTCGACAATCGCGAAGCCATGGCATGGGGCGTCATCGCCGCGGCGCTTGCGCTGCCGCCGCTTGGCGCCGCGGTGGCGGGCGCGCGGCGGCGACGCGGCGCGCAGACGGATTAGTCCGCCCTAGGATGCGCGGCGCAGCATCGATGGCTGGGCCGTGATCTGGTCCCAGATCCAGCGATAGGTCTTTTCCATGCCGTCCTCGAGCCGGATCGACGGTTCCCACTGCAGCTTCTCGAGGATCATCGCGTTGTCGGAATTGCGGCCACGCACGCCCTTCGGCGCGTCGAGCTTGTAGCTGCGCTTGAGGGTGATGCCGGCGATCTTCTCGACGATGTCGACCAGGCGGTTGATCGACACCAGCTCGGACGAGCCCAGGTTCATCGGCTCGCGGATCGTGCTGCCCATGATCGCCATGCTGCCGGTCAGGCAGTCGTCGATGTACATGAAGCTGCGGGTCTGCTCGCCGTCGCCCCAGATTTCGATCGCGTGCTTGCCCGTGAGCTTGGCCTGGATGACCTTGCGGCACATGGCCGCCGGCGCCTTCTCGCGCCCGCCGTCCCAGGTGCCGAACGGGCCGTAGACGTTGTGGAAGCGCGCCATGCGCGTCTCGACGCCGTAATCCTCGCGGAAATGCCGGCACATGCGCTCGGAGAACAGCTTCTCCCAGCCGTAGCCGTCCTCGGGCATCGCGGGATAGGCGTCGGCCTCCTTGAGCGCCGTCACGTCGGCCGCGGTCTGCTTGTCGGCGGCGTAGACGCAGGCCGACGAGGCGTAGAAGTAGCGCGCGACCTCGGCCTCGCGCGCGGCCATCAGCAGGTGCGTGTTGATCAGCACCGACAGCATGCACTCGGCCTTGTGGGTCTCGATGAAGCCCATGCCGCCCATGTCGGCGGCCAGGTTGTAGATGCGCGAAACGCCGGCCACCGCCGTGCGGCAGTTGGCCAGGCTCTTCAGGTCGAGCACGCGGTTGTCCGCCTCGCGGAAGACCTGGTACCACTCGCCGATCGGCTTGATGTCGACCGCGCGCACGTTGCGGTGCCCCCGCGCCAGGAGCCGCGCCACCAGGTGGCCGCCGATGAAGCCGCCGGCGCCGGCGACCAGGATCATGTCGTCTTGGTTGCTCATGATGGGGTCCAGGGTCAGGCCGCCGCGCGCTTGCGCGTGGCCGGTTTGCGCGCGACATGGTCGTCGCCGCGCCCGGGCACGATGACCCGGCAATAGGGTGCCAGGCGCTCGTCGTCGAGCATGCGCCAGCAATCGATCGCGACCGCGCCGGACGGCCCGATGTCGTCCGACTTCAAGTCGCGGAACTCCGGCCAGGCGGTCATGACGGCGAAGGCGTCGACGCGGCGCACGCAATCCCTGGCGTTCGTCGCGTACCCGACCGTCTGCGCCAGCACGCGCCGGGCCGACGGCATCGCCTTGGGATCGTAGACCGTCACGCGGAAACCGGCGGCGGTCAGCGCCTGGGCCAGCATCACGCCCTGGCTCGCCTCGCAGACCTCGGTGTCCGGCTTGTAGGACAGGCCCAGCACGCCGACCGCGGCGCCCTTCGGCACCTCGCCGCCGATCATCCCGGCCAGGCGAAGGACCTGGTGGCTGTTCATGCGGTCGGTCGCCTCGGCCAGATCGGCGCGCGCCCCCAGGCCGCGGGCCAGGGTGGCGAAGGCGACGTTGTCGCGCGGGAAGCACGGCCCGCCATAGCCGGTCGCCGCGCGCAGGTATTTTCCCCCGATGCGCGTATCCATGCCCAGCGCGCCGGTGACGACATCGGCGTCCGCGCCCGGCAGGCGCTCGCACAATTCGCCCAGCATGTTGGCGTAGGTGATCTTGGTGGTGACGTAGGTGTTGACCGCGATCTTGGTCAGCTCGGCGTTGACCAGGTTCATGCGGCGGACCTGCGGGCGGGTCTCGACGACGCTCGACAGCAGCCGCTCCAGCACGCAGCCGGCGCGCGGATCGGACTCGCCGATCAGGATCATGTCGGGATGCAGCATGTCGCGGATCACCGAGCCCAGCGCGATGAACTCGGGGCTGTAGCACAGGCCCACCTCGCGGCCGATGGCGCGGCCGGAATGGCGCGCCAGCGCCTCGGCGATCGCACCTTCGGTCGAGCCCGGCATCACGGTCGAGGTGACGACCACGACGTGGTAGCCGTTCTTGCGCTTCAGCGCCTCGCCGATGCCGGCGATCGCGGTCAACACATGGTCGTTGATGAAGCGGCCGTCGGGTCCCGTCGGCGTCGGCACGATGATGAGCGTGATGTCGCTGGCGGCCACCGCGGCGGCGATGTCGGTCGTCGCGCTGACGCGTTCCTTGCAGCGGTCCAGCAGGTCCTGCAACCCCGGCTCGTCCACCGGCGCGCGGCCCTCCTCCATCGCCCGCACGGCGGCGGGGTTGAGGTCCACGCCGGTGACGCGGTGGCCCTTGCTCGCCAGCACGGCCACCAGCGGCGCGCCTAGCTTGCCCAGGCCGATGACGGACACCCCCATCGGCGCGATCGCGCCCGGTGTCCCGGTTTCCTGCTTCTTGCCCACGTTCGCCCCGATCCGAGATATTCGCTGACGCGCCCCCAGCCGGCCCCGGAGGGCCGAATGCGCATCGCCGCCATCGTCGGTCGCGGCGCGTTAAATTTCCCTTCAATGCCCGGGGACTGCGCCAATCGGGCCACGCCCAGGGTAAAGCCAATCTTAACCGATCAACTTGTATGCAATCCGTGGGATTGCGCCCGCGGGGGCGGCATCGGGGCCACGGACCCGGCCGGGCGCAGGGAGGTTCGATGACCGCTCAGCAGACGCTGGACCGGGCAATCGCCCTGCTCAAGGCCGGCGAGGCGGCCCAGGCGATCGTCGCCCTGGCCGACGCGGACCATGCCGGGCTCGGCCATGCCGCCAGCGCCGTCGACCTGTGCGTCCGCGAAGCCAAGCCCGACCACGCCATCGCGATCTTGAACGATGTCCGCCCGGTGATCGAGATGCCGGCCGGCGCGCTGGCGCAGATCGCGCTCGACCTGATGGCGCTCGGCAAGGGCAACGACGCGCTGAAGCGGCTGGCCGAGGCCGGGCTGCTGCATGCCGGCCGGAACGACGCCGGCGGCTTCGACCATCTCTACGAGATCGCCGAGCTGATCGTCGGCGGCGGGGGCGTGCACGCCGCCGAGCATCTGCGCGGCCTGGGCGCGCTCGACGCCGCCAATGCCGCGCGCTGGAACCGGCTGGCCGGCCGCTGTCTATCCCCGCCGGCGCCCGCCAAGGCCGCCGCCGCCGTGGCGGCGCAGGACCCCGAGCTGGCCAAGGCGGCGCAGCGGCTGGCCAAGCTGTCGCCGCAGCAGGCCTGCACGGTCGTCGAGCGGCTGTCGCGCGCGCAAGTGAAGGAGGCTTTCGCCCACGACGCCTGGCTGCGCAACTACTTCCTGAACATGTGGGAGTACCTGCACAAGGTCGACGTGCTGGAATCCTATCCCTGGAACGTGGCGCTGCCGATCGCCGACCTGTGCAATGCGCGCTGCACCTTCTGCAACTCCTGGCTCCACGGCCGCAACGTGCTGCAGCCCGACCAGCTCGAGCGCTATGTCGAGCTTCTGCGCTACACCCGCGTGCTGGGCATCCAGGGCCACGGCGAGCCGCTGGCGAACCCGCATATCGAGACGATCCTGAAGCGCGTCGCCGAGGTGATCGACCCGCGCGCCCAGCCCTACCTCATCAGCAACGCGATGTTCCTGCGCAAGCGCCTGCCGGTGCTGCTCGACGCCCGCGTCATGAGCTACCAGCTCAGCCTCAACGCCACGACCAACGAGACCCACCACAAGGTGATGGGCCTGGGCGAGAACGCCTTCGAGGAGGTGCAGGCGGCGGTGAAGGCGCTGGTCGAAGCGCGCGACACCAAGGCGCCCGGCATGTTCATCGCCATTTCGATGGTGCTGACCGCCGACAACATCCACGAGGCGCCCGCGTTCGTGCGCCTGGGCAACCAGCTGGGCGTGACGCGCGTCTTCCTGCGCACGCTGTCGCCGGTGTCCAGCCTGTCCGCGGGCCTCAACTACCATACGCTCTCGCCCTGCCTGCACCCGGATTTCGCGCGGCTGAAGGACGAGATCCAGGCGGAGATCGCACGCTCGCGGATCCCGGTCGAAGCGTCGCCCGAGACCTGGGGCGAGGATGCCCTGCCGCCGGCCCTGCGCGCGCAGGTCAAGGCCGAGCCGCCCCGCCTCTATACGCGCCGCGAGGCGATCGGCGACCCCGATGTGCGCCAGCTCTACCAGCACGCCCGCGACAGCGTTGTGGGCCATGGCGAGCTGGTCGAGCATCCGGTGCCGAGCGAGCGCAACCCCTATGGCCGCGAGGCGCCGTTCGACTGCGGCTTCGTCTACCAGCAGTTCATCTCGACGCAGCTCACTTTCCGCATCGTGCCGTGCTGCTACATCTCGGACGTCCCCGGCCACAAGCCGGTGGTGTTCGACGGCACCGAGCCGTTCATGGCGTACTGGAACTCGCCGGCCTTCGTCGCGCTCCGGCGCTGGCTGCGCGACGGGCCGCTGCTCGACAACTGCAAGACCTGCCCGATGCACGGCGCGTTCTAGGCGCCGCCGCGACCGAACACGCCGGAGGAGTAGGCAATGACCGTTCGCCAGGCAGTCGCATCCCCGGCCGCGACGCCTTCGCCGATCCTGGAAGCCGCCAGCAAGGCCCCGTTCGACCAGGGCCGTGCGCTGTTCGACCTGCTGCGCCAGAAGTGGAAGGAGGTACCGGCGGGACTCTACGACCGCGTCGATACCGGCAAGGTCCTTGCCCTGACGGACTGGGAATTGCGCGACTACTGGGACGGCGTCTGGCACGAGTTCACTGTGGGCACCGGCTATGCCACCCGCGGCTGGTACCAGGAGATGTACCGCGACATGTTCCGCGGCAAGCGGGTGCTGGAGATCGGCAGCGGCTGCGGCATCGACGGCATCGAGTTCATCCGCCAGGGCGCCATCTGGTATTTCGCCGACATCGTGCCCAACAACCTCAAGCTGATCCGGCGCATGCTCGACGCCTTCGGCCTGGACTGCGAGGGCATGACCTATATCGAGGACCTGCGCTCGCTGGAGCAGATCCCCGACGGGTTCGACTTCATCTACTGCAACGGCTCGATGATCAACGTGCCGTTCGATTTCGCGCGGCGCGAGACCTTGCATCTCGTCTCGCATCTGCGCCCGGGCGGGCGCTGGGTCGAGCTGTGTTACCCGCGCGAGCGCTGGGCGCGCGAAGGCCGCTTGCCCTTCGCCGACTGGGGCCGCATGACCGACGGCGACGCCACGCCCTGGGTCGAATGGTACGACATGGAGCGGCTGCGCGATCGCTTCGCACCGGTCGCGCTCAATCCGCTGATGGCCTTCAACTACTACAACGACGATTTCAACTGGTTCGACTTCCGCGTCGAGGCGGTGCCGGATCGCCGCCAGGTCGCGGCTTACCTAGCCAGCGCCGGCGCGCGCCGCCTGCCCGTCAACCTCGCGCCGGGCGCGTTCAAGCGCCACGGCACCAGTCGGATCGAGGCGGTCACCACCGCGGATGGGCCGGCCCTGCGGGTCCAAACCACGCCGCAAATCTGGTCCTACGCCATCCACGGCACCCTGGGCGCCGCGACGTTGCGCCAAGCCGTGGTGCCCGAAGAGGCCGCGCAGAGCGTGCCCGCGATCGAGCTGACGCTGTCGGTCCAGCAGGGCCGCATCGGCGTCGGGCTGATGGCGGACGACCTGACCAACTTCATCAATCTCGAGCGCCACTTCACGCCGCGGGACGAGCCCTACGTCGTCACACTGGCATGTCCGCCTGGCTACGAGCGCTACAACCTGATGCTGCGCAACACCCAGGGCGGCGACCAGGCGTCGGCCTTCACGATCCACCAGATGGTGCTGACCAGCCACCGGGCCGACGAGCAGCCCGAGGCGCAGGCCGGCGCAGGGCCCGAGAGGGTTATCGCGCTGACCAGCCTCGTCCGCCGCTACTTGCCGGCGATCCAGGCGGAAAATCCTGCCCTGCCGGCGATCGCATCCGACCCCAAGGTGCCGATCTTCGCGCGCGCCCTCGCGCTGGACGAACTCGATCGCGCGCTAGGCTACGCCGAGCCGGCGCTGGCCATCGCCGCGCCGCGCGAAAAGGATCTGCGCGTCTGGTCGTCCGAGCCGGACGACGCGCCGGTGCTCGCCTACCTCCACCGCAATCACCGGCCCGCGCGTCAGCTTGTCCTCGGCGCGTCCAGCGGCTTCGATGCATCGCTCTGCGCGGCCGAGAGCACGGCCGAGATCTGGGCGCTTGATCTCGCGGAAAGCGCCTGTGCCGATGCGGCGGCGCGCATCCACCGCCTTGCCGGCAACGGCCGCCCGTTCGACGGCGCCGCGTTCGCTGCCGGATTTTTCGACGCTGTCGCAATTGCCGGTCGCGGCCACGCCGCGGCTGTGATCCGCGACACCGAAGCGGCGCTGCCCCTGCTGCGCAGCGGCGGCATGATCGTCTGGCGCGGCTTTTGCCCGCTCGACGGGCCGATGGCGGCCCTGCCCGAGCTCCGCGCCACGGTCTACGGCGTCCACCAGGGCTGGCGGCGCTGGTCCTCCCAGTTCGCGTCGCTGTTCTGGATCAGGCCGAGCTATCTGCTGGTCGGCATCAAGCGCTGAGCGGCAGTCGCGCCAGCTGGTTCGACCGGCGGCATAGGAGCAGCGGGCCAAGCCGCTGTGCGTCGGCCAGCGCCCGGAAACGCTCGACGAACCCGACCCGCTCCCAACCCAGCGAGACCGCGGATGGTCGTGCGTCGTCCGACACCTGCATGTCGCGAAACAGCGTGAAGGGCGGATCGCCCGCGGCCTGCACCAGCCGCTCCAGCACGGCGTTCCAGTCCGCCGATGCAAGCGCGGCGGGATAGATGTCGCCGGCGAGGCTGCCCATCGCGCCCCATAGGAATGCCGCGTCCTGCCAGGGAAGCTCGCGCTCGGGTTCTGGATCGGTACCCAGCCGGCGGCGGCGCGCCGCGCTCCAACTGTCCTCGGTCCAAGCATGGCCGTAGAAGGTAGTCGCCGCAAGCGCGGGGTCGGCCGCGTCGACGCCGAGCAGCCCGCACAACGCGCTCAGCGTGCCGGCGCGGTCGGCCTTCATGTCCTCCAGGCGGATGCCCATGGTCGCAATGTCGCTGCCCGCCGCCACGCGCGCGCGGAGCCAATCCTGCACCAGCAGACGCAGCAGATGCTCGTAGTATTCGACCCGCTGCGCGCCGCCCTGCCCCACCACCTCGGTCATCGCAATGTAGGAATGGGCGATGACGCCCGGATCCCGCAGCGAGACCAGCAGCAGGTCGGGCTTCAGTGCCGCCACCGTCTCCAGGCTCGGCTTCAGTCCGCCCAGGTTGTAGTTATCGACCAGCAGGCCAGGCCATAGCCAGTCGCCATGATGGAGGTGGTGCAGGACGACGCGGAACGCGTCGGGGTCGCGCCCCAGGCACCATTCATAGGCCAGCACCGACGCGTAGAGTGCGCGCAGCGGCGTAACCGCGCTGCTGCCCAGGGCGGATACCATCGCGGCGCAGAAGGCGACGCGATCAACCGCGATGATGACACTGCCGTCCTCGCCCAGCTGGCCGGACAAGGCCGTCGAGCAGCTAGTGTCGAACAGCTGGTCATGCGCCGGGAAGTCGACGAAGCCGTGCGCGAGGTCGGCCGGACCGTCCAGCACCCGCCGCGAGGAGGCGGCGAGGAAGTCGTGGAACTTCCAGATCGACGGGATCTGGGCTACCTGCGGGTGTCCGTCCAGATGGCTTTGCAGCAGGTTCGACCCGCTGCGCCCGGCAACCACGAGCACGGCATAGGGACACTGCAGTAGGCGCTCGAGCTGCGGCGGCCCCGGCAGCGCCCGGACCTGCGCGGGCAGCGTAACGAGCTTCCGCATCGATTGCGCCATGGCCGGGCTAGTCGCGGCGCCGGGCCGCCCACATGCGGGTCACATACGGAATGTCGATTTGCTCGCGGCCAAGTCCCGCCAGATAGTGGTCGATCGCATCCACCACCGTATCGAACTTGTCGCGCGCCTGGCGGGCGAGAGTCGCATGCGAACGCCAGGCCTCGACGACTCCCGCGCGATCCATGCGATGCGTGATTGCGGCCTCGATGAACCGAACCGCGCCGAACAGGCGAGAGGCTTCGATGATCGCCGACTGGTCCTCTCGGCGGCTGCCATACGCGTACTCAGGAACATGCTGGCCGATGATGCGCTCGATCTCGGCCTGGATGGGGTCGTCCAGGTCGCGGTGATTCCATAGGCAGCAGAACCAGCCGCCGCGCCGCAGGATGCGGTGGGTCTCGACCAGGGCTTGCGCCCGGTCCGCGACATTGAACGACGAGCCGAAGCTGACGAGGTGGAACGCGCCGTCGGGCTGGCCGGTGGCCTCGCCCGTGCCGACGGCCCAGCGCACGTTCGCGTGTCGGCGGAGCTGCTGCTCGCCCAGCGTGCGCATGGCCGCGTTAGGCTCCACCGCCAGAACGCGCAGCTCGCGCTCCGCCAGCATGCGCGTCAGATGGCCGACGCCCGCACCGACATCGCACGCGCTGTCGCCCGCGCGCAGCCCCACCAGCGTGATCAGCCGGTCGATGGCCTCCGGCGCATAGTCCGGCCGCTTCAGGTACGATTTCGCGAGGGTCGTGTAGTCCCAGCTGACGGTCATGAGCTACGACGCCTTCTTGGCAAGCAATCGCGAGGGGTAAAAGCGGGTCGGGTCGCTGTCGAACAGCTCGAGGAACCGGCGATAGATGCCGGGGCCCCCCTTGATTGGCGTCAGCGTGTCCAGCAGCATCTCGCCGGCCGGCTCGAAGGCGTGCGGGTGGTTGACGATCAGCTCGGCCGCGCAGTCCGGCAATCCGTAGATCTCGAACAGGCAGGCAAGCTTGGCCAGGCGGCCGGCGCTGGGCGCGAAGCCGGTCATCTCGGCATAGGAAGGATCGCCCAGGTCGCGCAGGTAGAGCGCGTCGGCGAACTGCACCCCGCCGCCGACGGTCTGCGCCGTGATGTCGTAGGTGAAGGCGCCGGGCATGGCGCCGCGCGTATAGCGCCAGACGTCCAGCCCGAACAGCGTGAAGCCCGCCTCGCGCATGAACCGGTCGATGTTCGAGAACACGCTGGCGCAGGGATGCAGCGGACCGTGGAACTGGCACTCCACCTCGACACCCAAGACACCGCGCTTGGTCAACGTTTCCTGGGCGCCCAGCAGCACCTCCAGGTCATGGCTGTCCGTGTCGATCTTGATGAAGTCGACCGACGCGACGTTCTTCTCGGCCAAGTAGCCGTCCAGCTCGACCATCCGGTCGGACATCTTCACTTCGACGCCCTGGTTGAAGACCTTCTGGACGTAGTTGAGCTCCATCGCCTTCATCGCGCGGGCGGCGCTGGTGCGCGCGAAGGACGTGTTGCTGCGCGACTTGACCTTGTCGTCGCGCAGCGCCTTGGGGAACAATTCGTCGTACCGCGCGCAGCCAACGAAGGCCGCCTCGTAGACGAAGTCCGGCCGCTTCTCCTGCGCGCGCAGTCGCTCGACCTCGGCGATCAGCGGGTCGAAGCCGATTGCCTGGACGTTGAGGCCGAAGGCGTTCCAAACCTCGTCGACGCCGCCGCTGCAGCCGACATCGATCACCATCAGCGGCTCGGCCGCAAGTTGCCGCTGGAGGAGCTGCGGCAGCTTCGGCTGGCGGTTCAGACTGTTCATGCGCAGGAGCCCCTTGCCGTCGCCTTTGACGGCAGGCAGCCATGACACACCGAGCGTGGTTAATTAAGCGTCAACCCGTGCGCCGCGGATTGGCGCGGCCGGCGCAGGTTAAGAGAAAATTCACCATGACGGGCCAGCATCCGGCGCGAGGAAAAGAACCGCCGATGGCCCTGCCCTTTTACTACCATATCGGCAATTCCGGCGGGCTGTCGTTCGTGCGCGCCGCCGTCCGCGCCAAAGGGGTCGCAGCCGCGGCGCTCGATGAGGTGCTGGAGATCAACAACGAAATGGATCTCGAACTGGCGCGCGCGGATAAGCTCGCGCCCGAGCACATCGCGCGGCTGCAATTCGCCGCCGGCCACGCCGTCTACCTCGCCGAGCCATGGATCGCCGACCGCTACGAGCTGACCATCCTGCGTTGGCCGACAGCGGTCTTCTGCGCCAACATTGTCTATGTCCACGAGAACCCGGACAGCCTGCCGTCTTCACATCCGTTCATCGACCTGTTCGCCATCGCCGACCATCACGACCGGATGCGGGCCTACCTGGACCATCTCGACCAGGGAGGAGTAAACGTCCTCTGGCCAACCGCCTTTTGGATTGCGCGCCGGCATCAGCACGACGGCCTCAAGTCGCTCCCGCGCGAGGAATGGACCCCGGCGGCATGCATGGCGGCCCTGGATGCCTGCGATGCCGCATTGCGCGACCGCTATCAACTGGTCGGCATCACCGAGTTGATGGACGAGGCGCTCTTCCTGTACCTGAGCGACTTTCCCGGCCGCCAGATCAATCCCTGGGTCCGCACCCGGGTCTCCAAGGCCAAGGTGGACGTCTTCAACCTGCCGGGCGACATCGCGGCGCGGATCGCGCGGTGCTTCGAAGCCGACAACATCCTCTACGACCGTGCGCGGCAGCGCATGCTCGCCCGGTTCGCCGACTTCTGGCGCGACCGACCCGATCTGCACGAGTACTATCTCGCCTACAAGACGGCGATGGTGCTGACCGATCCGCTGCTGATGGCGCGCTTCGCGGAGGGCGACCCGCTCTATTTCCCGCCCGAGCTGCCGCTGGACGAGCTGCGGCACGCGATCCTGTCCCAGATCGACCGGGCGCCGGATATCCGCGCCAGGATGCTGCGCGCCTATGGCTGAGGGGCGCTGAGCGTCCCGTCGCCGATCATCGCCTGATAGAGCGCCAGGTCCGACGGCTCGTCCACCTCGCCCCATGGCCCCGGAATCGCGACGCCGCGGATTTCGACGCCCGCGGCGATCAGCCCCGCCAGCATGGCGGTGACGTCGAGCCTGGCGCGCCGCTCGGGCGGGCAGGACTGGACGAAGGCCTCGATGCGCCGCCAGCCGGCGGGCGAAAGCTTGAACAGGCCGACATACTGGCCCTCGATCTCCGCCGCGTTGCGAGCCTTGCCGCCGATCTCGACCACGCGGCCGCGCGCGTCGATGCGGAACGTCTCGGCGTCCACCAGCGGGTCGGCGAAGCGGCGCGACCACAGCGCCAGCCAATCCGGGTCATAGGCCAGCACGATGTCGCCCTCGGCCGCCATGAGCCGGCCGACCGCTTCCGGCGGATAGAAGATGTCGGCATAGCTCACGACGCAGGGACCGGCCTGCAGCCATGTCCGCGCCGCGGCGAGCGACGCCACCATGTTGGTCTCGGCCCAGCGCGGATTGTCGAACAGGCGCAGGCCGCGATCCGCGAAAGCCTCGCCGCGATAGCCGCGCACCAGCGCGATTTCGGCGATGCCCGCGCCGCGCAACGCCGCGAGCTGCCAATCCAACAGCGGCGCGCCGCCGAGTTCAACCAGCGCCTTGGGCCGGTCGGCCGTCGCCTGGACCATGCGGCTGCCGCGCCCGGCGGCCAGGATCAGTCCGCGCATGCCGCTTCCGCCGCTGCCTGGGCCGTGAAATGGCCGCGGAACAGCGCGATGTCATGGGCGGCGAAGGGCGCCTCGCGCTCGGGGTGCCACATGATGCCGATCTGCGGCAGGCGGCGATGGCGCACCGCTTCGACCGTTCCGTCCGGGGCCGCGGCGAGCACGGCGAAGTCCTTGTCGGGTACGGAGCGGACCGCGAAGTCGTGATAGCTGTTCACCTCGATCGGCCGTCCGGCAAAGACGAGCTTGTGGCGCGTGCGGACGTGACCTTCCACGCGATCCAGCCGCGCCCCGGCGAGATGCAGGAGCTGCTGCATGCCCCGGCAGACGCCCAGCACCGGACGCGCCGTGGCCGTCGCCCAGGAAACCAGCGCCGCTTCGGTCGCGTCACGGTCGTCGTCGGCGCCGCCATAGGCCGAGAGGTCGCCGCCGCCCGTGAGGATGACACCGGCCGGCTCGCACCCGCGCAGCAGCGCGAGCGCGGTCGGCGCATCGTTGGGCAGGACCAGGGGAAGCAGCCCCGCCGCCGCCAGGAACGGGCTCCAGCGCTGATCCAGCGCGTCGCGGCGCTCGCCGGTAGCCTGATCGCGCAGGATGCGCTGCGTGATCGCGACCAGCGTCAGCACAGCACCTGCACGCGGCGGTTGGCGGCGTCGATCTCGATCATGTCGGCCGCGCCCCACTGGCGGAACAGGGCCTCGCCGACGCCGATCGCCGCCGGGATCTCCAGCTCGTTGGCGCGGATCGCCATGTGCGAATTGACGCCGCCATAGGCGGTCACGAAGCCGGCGATGCCGTGGCTGAACACCCAGTCGTAGCCGGGATCGGCGCAGGGGATGAACAGGATCGAACCCGCCAAGGCGTCGGCCTGGTCGGGCGTGCGCACCTGGCCGCGGCCGGTCTTCTGGGTGATGAAGTTGGGCTCGGTCGGCGGCACGTGGAAGCCGTAGACCTGGTCGTGATGCGTGATCAGCGGCGG
>JADZDN010000207.1 GCA_020851015.1 Alphaproteobacteria bacterium
CCGACAGCGCGGTCACCATCAGCGGCGACACGAAGCTGATCGACGAGGCGGTCGCCAGCGGGATGTACTTGATCGCCTCGAAGAAGAACCAGGTCGACGCGAACAGCAGGAAGGAGCGGACGAGCTGAAGCCACGGCCGCGCGCTGCGCATCAGCGTCAGCGGACGGCGGCGGCGCAGCAGCAGCAGCGAGAAGACGAAGGCCAGCGCGTTGCGCGCCCAGACGATCTGCAGCACCGGCACGGTGGCGGTCAGGAGCTTGGCGGTCGCGTCCATCACCACGAACAGGAAGATCGTGAAGACGATCAGGAAAATGCCGCGCAGCGGATCGGCCGGAACCGTCGACATGCGCTAGCTCGACGCCGCCTCGCGCGTCGCGTCGCCGCGCGGGTCCAGGATGGGCGCGCGCGTCGTGTCGGGCGAGGCGCCGACGAAGCGGCTCTGCTCGGACGCGGGCCGCGCCGGGCGGCGCAGCATGCGGAAGACGGCGATGCCCGCGATCAGGCCCAGGACCGAGATCAGGTAGACGAACAGGCCCTTTGGGCCCATGACCTCGATGATCCAGGCGCCGATATTGGGTCCGGCCGAGGCGCCGAGCGCCCAGGCGAACAGCAGCCCGCCGCTGGCCGCGACGAAATCCTTGCGCTCGATATAGTCGTTGGTCTGGCCGACGCCCAGCGCATAGAGCGGCGCGGTCGCCCCGCCATAGGCGAAGAACAGCACGACCAGCACGACGAAGTCGGGGCGCGTCGCCAGCATCGCCGCGGCCAGGCCCAGCGCGGCCAGGATAGCGCCCAGCATGACCGGCCGGCGGCCGAAGCGGTCGGCGGCGGCGCCGATCGGGAACTGCGACAGCAGCCCGCCCAGGATCGCGGTCGAGACCAGCACCGACAGGTGTCGCGGTTCGAGCCCGATCCCCTGCACGTAGACCGGCGCCAGGCCGTAGAAGGCGGCATTGACCAGGCCCGCGCCGAAGCACGAAGTCACGCCCAGGGGCGAGACCTGGAACAGCCGCGCCACGCCGAAATGGGTTCGGCCGCCGATCTCGGGATTGCCGGTGCGGGTCAGCGCCAGCGGCACCAGGGCGGCGGCGAAACCCATGGCGATCGCCACGAACAAGGTGGAGCCGGAAGGATCGGCCACGTTCAAGAGCAGCGGCCCGACGCCGCTGAAACCCCAGGACAGCACCAGGTAGGTGGCGAAGACGCGCCCACGCGTCTCGGCCACCGCCTTGTCGTTCAGCCAGCTCTCGATCACCAGGAACTGCCCGGCCAGCGAATAGCCGATCACCGCGCGCAGCACGATCCAGCTCCAGGGCGGCGGCAGCAGGACGAACAGCAGCGCCGCGTTGGTCGCGATGACGGCGAAGACCGAGAAGGCGCGGATGTGCCCCACCCGGTCGATCACGTGGTGGCACGTGAGCGAGCCGGCGAGAAACCCGACGAAATAGGCCGAGGTCACGGCGCCGATCAGCCAGTTGGCGATGCCGCGCTGGACCAGCTGCACGCCGATCAGCGGGCCCATGGCGCCGAGCGCCAGTTCCATGGCCACCACGCCTAGCAGGACGGGCAGGATCGGGCGGAAGAATGTGGTCATGGCGAGGCGTTGTACCAGTCGCGCGCTTGCGGGCCGGGCGGCTAGCGGTGCTGGCCGTGGACGGGCCGGAGCATTTCAGGTTATGCAGCCAGAGGAAAGCGCCAATCGCGAAGGCAAGTGTTGCATCCGCGACCTTGCCCTGGCGCAAGAAGGAGCAGGCGGATGGACGAGAAGCCACCAGCCCCCGGCGCGCCCACGCCGCCGAAAGCCCCGCTGCCGCTGCTCTATCGCCGCATCGAGCCGCTGAACGCCCAGCGCCATGCCGACGTCAAGCTGCGCAACCCGGCCGATTTCGCGCTGGCGCGCGGCGTCGGCGCCATCCCGGTGACGCTGGGCGAGTTCGCCATCGTCGCGCGTCAATACCCGATCGTCTTCCTGCCCACGCGGACCGATGCGCCGCCGCTTGCCGCCGCGGCCCTGGGCGCCGACCCGAACGAGAACCTGTTCGTCGGCCCCGACGGGCGCTGGATGCCAGGCTTCTACGTGCCGGCCTATCTGCGCCGGCTTCCGTTCATCACCGGCGACACGGCGGACCGCGCGCGCAAGGCCGTCTACCTGGACGTCGAGTCCGAGCGCGTGTCGCGCGAGGAGGGCGCCGCGCTCTACGAGAACGGCGCACTGTCCAAGCTGGGCCGGACGGCGATCGAATTCTGCCGCCAGTATCACGGCCAGGTGCTGGGAACGGCGCCTTTCAACGGCGCGCTGGCGGCGGCGAACATACTGGTACGGCGCTTCTATCCGGAGCCCGGCGGCATGAAGCCGCGGCGCGGCGCGCCGACCTTCCTCGCGATCGACGAGCAGAAGCTCGCAGGCGTGCCGGATGCGACCTTCCTGGAATGGCGGGCCAAGGGCTGGCTGCCGATGGTCTACCTGCACCTGTTCTCGCTCGCCCACTTCGCCTCGTTCGAGAAGCTGAAGCAGCGCCGCGCGGCGGAGGCCGCCACGGCGACGCCGATGGGCACGGCCTGACCGGGCGCCCTATCGCCCGACCGAGGTTTCCAGCAGCGCCAGCAGCCCGGCCAGGATGTCCCTGGGCCGCGGCGGGCAGCCCTTGATGCGCAGGTCGACCGGCACCAGCTTGTCGACGCCGCCCCTGACCGCGTAGCTGCCCGCGAAGCAACCGCCGTCGACCGCGCAATCCCCCAGCGCCACCACCCATTTCGGTCCCGGCGTGGCGCGCCAGGTGCGCAGCAGCCCCTCTTCCATGTTGACCGTCACCGGGCCGGTCACCAGCAGCACGTCGGCATGGCGCGGCGAGGCGACGAAGCGGATGCCGAAACGCTCGATGTCATAGACCGGGTTGTTGAGCGCGTGGATCTCGAGCTCGCAGCCGTTGCAGCTTCCGGCGTCGACCGCGCGGATCGCCAGCGACCGGCCGAGCCGCGCCTGCGCCGCGCCCCGGACGC
>JADZDN010000208.1 GCA_020851015.1 Alphaproteobacteria bacterium
ATCAAGCGCGACCTCGAGATGGTCTACAAGTACTTCCCGCGGATGAAGGAGCGCCGGAAGAGCCAGGCCGGCTACACCTCGGGCGGCGAGCAGCAGATGACGGCGATCGGCCGCGCGCTGATGTCGCGCCCGCGCATGATCCTGCTGGACGAGCCGTCGATGGGCCTGGCGCCGCAGCTGGTCGAGGAGATCTTCGACATCGTCGCCAAGCTCAACACGCAGGAGGGCGTCAGCTTCCTGCTGGCCGAGCAGAACACCAACATCGCGCTGCGCTTCGCCACCTACGGCTACATCCTGGAGAACGGGCGCGTGGTGCTGGACGGCCGCGGCGAGGCATTGCGCGAGAACGAGGACGTCAAGGAGTTCTACCTCGGCATGGGCGCCGGCGGCCGCAAGAGCTTCCGCGACGTCAAGCACTACCGCCGGCGCAAGCGCTGGCTGGCATGATGGCCGGAACGAACAAGTTCTACGACGGGCTGGAGACGCGCAGCCTCGACCAGCGCGAGGCGGAGCAGTTCAAGGCGCTGCCCGCCCAGCTTCGCCGCGCCAGGTCGGCGCCGGGCTTCGCGCGCATCCTGAAAGACATCGATCCCGATCGGGTCGCGGACCGGGCCGCGCTGGCCAGGCTCCCGGTCACCCGCAAGTCGTCGCTGATCGCGCTGCAGAAAGAGTTGCTGCCGTTCGCGGGATTGAATTCGACGCCGCCGGGCGGGCTTGCCCGCATCTTCATGTCGCCCGGCCCGATCTTCGATCCCGAGGGAAGGCGGGCGGACTGGTGGCGGCTGGCGCGCGCGCTCTTCGCCGCCGGGTTCCGCCGGGGCGACATCGTGCACAACTGCTTCTCCTACCACCTGACGCCCGCCGGCTCGATGCTCGAGATGGGCGCGCACGCGCTGGGTTGCGCGGTGATCCCTGGCGGCGTCGGCAATACCGAAAGCCAGGTCCAGGCCATCGCCGGCGTGCGGCCCCAGGGCTATACCGGCACGCCGTCCTTCCTGAAGATCATCCTCGACAAGGCGAAGGAGCTGGGCGCCGACGTGTCGTCGCTGAAGCGCGCGCTGGTGTCGGCCGAGGCGTTGCCGCCGGCCCTGCGCGCGGATCTCGATGGGCGCGGCGTGACGACGTTGCAATGCTACGCCAGCGCCGATCTTGGGCTGATCGCCTACGAATCGCCGGCAAAGGAAGGCATGATCCTCGACGAGGCGCTGATCCTCGAGATCGTGCGCCCGGGCACCGGCGACCCCGTGCCGGCGGGCGAGGTGGGCGAGGTGGTGGTCACCACCTTCAACGAGGACTATCCGCTGGTCCGCTTCGCCAGCGGCGATCTGTCGGCGGTGCTGCCGGGCCCGAGCCCCTGCGGGCGCACCAACACGCGCATCAAGGGCTGGATGGGCCGCGCCGACCAGACCACCAAGGTCAAGGGCATGTTCGTGCATCCCGAGCAGGTGGCCGAGGTGCTGAAGCGCCATCCCGCGATTCGAAAGGCCCGCCTGTTGGTCGACCGGGTCGGCGACAACGACGTCATGACGCTGCGATGCGAAACCGCCGCCGGCGACACCGCCCTGGCGGCGGCGGTCGGCGATACGATCCAGGCGCTATGCAAGCTGCGCGGCGCGGTCGAATTCGTTGCCTCGGGATCGTTGCCAAACGACGGCAAGGTGATCGAAGACGTGCGCAAGGTGGGATAGCGGCGGTCGCTGGCGCGCCGCGAGTTCATTTCGTCCGGTACGGCACGCCGGGCAGCACGCACAGCATCTCGACCAAGAGTCCCGCCGCGAGCAGCGCCGTGTTGCCGCTGGTGTCGTAGGGCGGCGAGACTTCCACCAGGTCGCCGCCCACCACGTCAAGCCCCTTGCAGCCGCGGATGATCTCGATCCCCTGCGAGCCGGTCAGGCCCGCCGGCTCGGGCGTGCCGGTACCGGGCGCCACCGCGGGATCGAGCCCGTCGATGTCGAAGGTGATGTAGACCGGGCCGCCGGCGACCTGTTCTCGCACCTCCCGCATCAGCGGGGCCAGCGACTTGTACCAGCACTCCTCGGCCTGCACGACGCGGAAGCCCTGGGCGCGCGGCCAGTCGAAATCCTCGGCCGCGTAGCCGGTGCCGCGCAACCCGATCTGCACCACGCGCTTGCCGTCCACCAGCCCCTCTTCGACCGCGCGGCGGAAGGGCGTGCCGTGCGCGATCTTCTCGCCGAACATCGTGTCGTTGATGTCGGCGTGCGCGTCGACATGCACCAGCCCGACCGGCCCGTGCTTGCGCTTCATCGCGCGCAGGATGGGCAGCACGATCGTGTGGTCGCCGCCCATCGTCAGCGGCCGGCAGCCGTGCTTCAGGATATCGTCGTAGAATTTCTCGATGATCGGAATGCTGGCCTTGAGGTCATAGGGATTGATCGGCACGTCGCCGACATCGCCCACCGCCAGCGCGTCGAAGGGCGCGGCGCGCGTGCCCATGTTGTAGGGCCGCAGATGCGCCGACTCCGCGCGGATCTGGCGCGGGCCGAAGCGCGTGCCGGGCCGGTTCGACGTGCCCTGGTCGATCGGCACGCCGGCGAAGCAGGCGTCGAGGTCGCGCGCGCTGTCGTGCGACGGCAGGCGCATCATCGTGGCAGGGCCGGCGAAGCGCGGCAGCACATTGCCGCCGAGTGGCTGGACGACGGTCTTTGGCATCGCGGATGGTCCGGAAATGCGTTGCGAGGATGGCGCAAGCCTACGCCGTCGTCGCGCATTCACCAAGCGTTAACCAGGAATTCTCAGCAAGCATTAAGCCTGACGTCCCTATGGATGATGCGGATCGCCCCGAAAAGGGATAACGTCCGGGAGTCAGGCCATGCTCACGATGTCGGCACTCTTCGCCCCGCGCAACGCCGCGCTGATATTGTCGGCGGTCGCGCTGGTCCTTTGCCTGGCGATCGCGCCCTGGCATCCGGTCGCCCTGATCCCGGCCGCCGTCGCCGCCGCTTTGGTCGTCGTCGGGTTCCGCGACTTGACCCAGACCCGCCAGTCGATCCGCCGCAACTACCCGATCATGGCCCATTTGCGGTTCTTCCTGGAGGAGATCCGGCCGGAGATCCGCCAATACTTCCTGGAGAACGACACCGACCAGACGCCGTTCTCGCGCACCCAGCGCTCGATCGTCTACCAGCGGGCCAAGAACGTGCTGGACAAGCGGCCGTTCGGCACCCAGGCCGATGTGTATGCGCCCGGGCACGAATGGATCAACCATTCGATCGCGGCCGCCCATGTCGAGAACCACGATTTCCGCGTCAGCATCGGCGGCCCCGATTGCCAGCAACCCTACGACGCCTCGGTCTTCAACGTCTCGGCGATGAGCTTCGGCGCGCTCAGCGCCAACGCGATCATGGCGCTGAACCGCGGCGCCAAGGACGGCGGCTTCGCCCACGACACGGGCGAGGGCAGCATCAGCCGCCATCACCGCCAGCACGGCGGCGACCTGATCTGGGAGATCGGCAGCGGCTATTTCGGCTGCCGCGACGCGCAAGGCCGGTTCGACGAGGAGCGCTTCGCCCGCCAGGCGCGCGAGCCGCAGGTAAAAATGATCGAGGTCAAGCTGAGCCAGGGCGCCAAGCCCGGCCATGGCGGCGTGCTGCTGGGGCCCAAGGTGACCCACGAGATCGCCGAGGCGCGCGGCGTCGCGCCGGGCCAGGACTGCATCTCGCCCGCCACGCATTCCGCCTTCTCCACGCCCCGCGGCCTGCTGGAGTTCGTGCAGAAGCTCCGGCACCTGAGCGGCGGCAAGCCGACCGGGTTCAAGCTGTGCATCGGCCATCCCTGGGAGTTCCTGGCGATCGCGCGCGCCATGCTGGACACCGGCATTGCGCCCGACTTCATCGTCGTGGACGGCGCGGAGGGCGGCACCGGCGCGGCGCCGCTGGAATTCACCGACCATGTCGGCATGCCGCTGCGCGAGGGCATGATCTTCGTGCAGAATACGCTCGTGGGCATCGGATTGCGCGACAAGGTGCGCGTGGGGGTCAGCGGCAAGATCGTCACCGGCTTCGACATCGCCCGCGCCATGGCGCTGGGGGCCGACTGGTGCAACGCCGCGCGCGGGTTCATGTTCGCGCTGGGCTGCATCCAGGCCCAGGCCTGCCATACCGGGCGCTGCCCCACCGGGGTCAGCACCCAGGACGCCGTGCGGCAGAAGGCCCTGGTCGTGCCGGACAAGGCCGAGCGCGTGCGCAACTTCCACCGCAACACGCTGATCGCGCTGTCCGAGTTGGTCGCGGCGGCGGGGCTGCGCCACCCCAGTCA
>JADZDN010000209.1 GCA_020851015.1 Alphaproteobacteria bacterium
CTATGCTGTGCACGGGTGATCGCGGTCCACATCGGGCAGGTTTCCAACCAGGTCTCGACAACCCGTTGGAATCACACCCGACGCGATCACCCAACCCACATTCCGATATCGTTCAGAGACAGCCTCTGAGTACAAGGGCGCGCATCTGGCGGACGGGGCGGACACGAATGAGAAGCGCCTCATCGGGGAATTGTGGGAACGCAAGAGCCAGGGCCGCGGGCTGTTCGTCGTCGTCGAGAAAGCTGTGGCCGGCAAAGACATGCGTGGGCAGATGATGAGCAAAATCGGCATTTGAAGAGAAGAAACCAGGAGGGTCGGCGCCGATCGTGCCTATGAAATTGAGAAATTTAGTTTCCGCCACAATGCAAAGTCGTTGATGCAGGGCACGCCGAAGGTCTGGCACACATCCGGAATCTTGCGGTTCGCTCCCTGCTTGCTTGGCTTCGAAACCTCTCGCGTCACCACGATCCGATCCGGGGCGCGAAGAGCGGCGGCGATGAGAAAGGGGGCGCGCCCGATCTTTTCCAGGTCGACATCCGTCAGGTTGGGCGCATAGCCATGCGGCAGAACGCGTTGCACCACGGCGACGTCAGTCTGCTCATCAAGCACAATCGCACCCTTGACGTCAGCTCGGTTGTCGGCCAGGCCGTCGCGGTGGATCAGCGCGGCGTGCTTGCCCCAGACCCGGCCCATCGACACCGCCTGGCCCTTCTTCGCCGAGTTCAGGAACGCCTGGCCGACCAGCACCTCGTCGAGCTCGAACAGGGCGGCGACCTGGGCGCGGGTGGCGATACCGGCGTCGCTGGCGTAGCCGTAGACCGCCTTCACCACCTTCGGGTGCTGGCTGAGCTTGGTCCAGGCCAGCTGGCCGATCACCATCACGTTGGCGCGCATCACCATGGTATCGAGGCCGCCGGTGATCGCGCTGATCGGATCGCTGTTGGTGAAGTCGCTCCACTGGCTGCTGCCCGAAAGCGTGGTGCGCTGCGCCGACGGGTAGGTGCCCAGCGCGAACACCAGGCTGGCGGCGCGGACCTCGCGATCGAGCGCGATCAGGTCGGCGACCCCCTCGGCGGCGCGGCCGAGCGGATCGTAGTTCGCCGGCGCGTTGTCGATATCCTCCTGCGGGATCACGTCGTCCAGCGCGAAATCGTCGGTCTTGCTGGGGGTCTCGGTGCCGCTGAACTCGACCTGGCCGGGCCGCGAGCGGCGGCCGACGCGGGTGTCGGGAACGGTGAAGCCCTCCGACAGCGCGAAGGTCCAGTACTTGAACTCCTGCTTCGCGACCGGCACGCGCGGCAGCACCGCATCGGCGATCATCCGGCTGTTGCGGTAGCGGATCGCGATCGCGGCAAGTTCGGGCGTGACGGGAAAGGGGGCGGTTGCCATGTCGGGTCGGTGCTCCGGTCAGCCCTGGAACGAGCAGGGATTGAGCAGGATGGGGATGATGTCGCCGCTGGCGGCCGAGACCATCGCGACGCCGGCGATGCGCACGTTCGTGCCGGCCGCGGCGGCGGCGGTGATCGCGGCGCCGTTGGCGTCGCTGGTGAGCAGCGCGCCGCGGGTGACGTTGGCGCCGGCATAGACCTCGGCGACGCCGCCGAGCGCGACGTCGGCGCGGCTGCCCGCGGCGGTGCTGCCCGGCTGCACCGAGACGCCGAACACCGCGTCGGCGGCGGCGGCCTGCACCACCTCGCCGTCGGCGGCGCCGAACTTGACGAAGCGGTACTGGTTGACGCCGCCGGTGCCGGCGACGAAGGCACGGATCAGGGTCGGGCTGCTCACGCCTGGCTATCCTTGGCTACGGCCGCGACCGCCTCGCGGAAGCTGATGGTCTGGCCGGCGTCGCGGCGCGCCTTGATCAGGGCGTGGGTCGGAGCGGCCGGCGAAGGGGACGGCTCGGCAAGATCGATCGTCTCGGCGCCGGTTTCAGCGGCGTTGAAGGCGACCTGCTTCAGGCCCTTGATCGCCGGCGGCGTGGCACCGAGGAAGCCGACATGCTTCAGATACCACTGCCCGGGCTTCGGGTTGGCCGGGCTGTCGGGGCTGTAGAAACTGGCGCTGACCTTCTTGAACCGGCCCGCCTTCATGATCTCGGCGAAGCTGGGGTCGAGCTGCGCGGGCATCGCCTGCAGTCTGCCGGCCACCAGCTGCAGGCCGGAAATCCAGCCATAGGCCGGCGCGTCGGTGTCGGGGTGGCCGACCACGATCGGGGCTTCGTGGATTTTTGGATCGTAGCCGCCGGCGATCACCGCCAGGTCGGCATCGGAAAACGTGATGGCGCGGCCGCTCTCTGCGGTGTGCGTGCCGGCCCTGAAAATCTCGATTGCAGTGACGCCGTCCATTGGCGCACCCTGGGGCCGTCAGCGTGCGGCAGGCGCCCCTGACAGGTGTCAGGGGCGCGCTTGCGCCCCTCATTCGCGGCCCGAGGCGGCCTCCGGGAGCCGTTCCGACCGGACCGCGCCGAGGGCCAGGTTAGCCTTGGGCCCCCAGACCGGGTCTCTAATAGGGGGTTAAGGGGGTCTGTGTGCGTTTTCGGGGGTCGGGAGCGCCCCAACCCCCATTCCGACCCCAGACCGCGCTGTACGGCCCGCAGAAGGCAAATCTGGCGGGGGGGCGGAAAGGGGGTATATGTCACGCGCAAAGGCCTGGATCGGCGATCCCGGTGGTGGAGGGTCCTACCCCCCAGGCCGTCCGGCGGGACCACCCCCGCCGGGCCTCTCCTCGGCGACATCTTCCGGCCGCGCATAAATCCTGACGCCCGCGCGCCCCTGGCGCGCCAGATATTCGTCCTTCCTCGCGGCTTTCGCCTGGCCGCCGCGTGGCGCGAACGCCGTGACCGCGCGCCAGTAGGCGCCAGTCCACTCGAAGACTGCGATCGCAACCTCGCGCCGCCCGGCGACATCAAACCGGGCGATGTAGCGCCGGCGCACGATCACACGCTGCTCTGCCTCGGTCCACTCCAGCGCCGCCCACACCTCGTCTGGATCGGCCAGGGCGTCGGCGATCATCGGCAGGAACGGCTTGCGCGCATCC
>JADZDN010000210.1 GCA_020851015.1 Alphaproteobacteria bacterium
CAGCGACGTTCCTGGGAGAAACGAACGTCGTTTCGATCCCGAACCTTCTCATCGTGTAGCCGAGCAGGTTGTGCGAGCCGCCGTAGAGCGCGCCCGCGGCCCCGATGTGGCTGCCCGCGTCCATCAGCGTGGCCACCGCCAGGTGCAATGCGGCCTGGCCGCTCGCGGTGGCGATGGCGCCGACGCCGCCTTCCAGCGCCGCCATGCGCTCCTCCAGCACGGCAACCGTGGGGTTCGAGATGCGCGAGTAGACGTGGCCCGCGCGCTCCATGTTGAACAGCGACGCCGCGTGCGCGGTGTCGCGGAAGACGTACGAGGTCGTCTGGTAGATCGGCACGGCGCGCGCGCCGGTCGCCGGGTCGACCGACTGGCCCGCGTGGAGCGCCAGGGTGTCACAGCCCGGGTATTTGGGTCCCGCCAAGGCTCAATGCAGATGCTTGCGTGAGGGACGCGTGGCCGTTTCGAAGGCGCGCTCGGGCTTCTTGGGCTCCTCGCCGCGTCCCTTCCATTCCGCGTCGAACAGCCGGTCGACGAGCGCCGTCACTTCGGCCACCTGCTCCTTGCCGAACTGGCGCGCGAGCACCGCCGTAACGTCCTCGATCATGCAGCGGCGCTGCGCCTCGTGGATCGCCTGGGCCGTGGGACCGACGAACAGCAGCCGCGACTCCTGCTCCCCGTTGGCCAGGTACAGCGTGAGATCCACCTCGACCGCCTCGTAGCAGAGCGGCCCGAGGTTCTCCAGGGCAGCCTCGAGCGCGGCGTGGAAGCTCCGGCCGGTCTCCCCGGTCCAGCACATGAGGAACATCAGTTCCTTCTCGTCGTAGCGCAGGCCGGGCTCGTCGGCTTCCAGGCTCTTCACGTCAGCCAGGCCGTCCGCGTCGAGGTAGTCGAGCAGCGGCGCGAGGGCCTGCTCGATCTGCTTCCTGGACACGCCCTCCAGCATCGGGATGTCGGCGTGCAGGTGCACTTCGATTCGCATGGCGTTCTTCCGGGGGACTTGGGGAGGCATTTTATCACGCCGCCCCCCGCGACAACCGACCGTCGGCGCCCGTCAACTGACCTGCGGCAAGCCGCGTTTTCCTCTGGGAGCCCAGAATGAGGGCGCGGGCAACCGAGCGGAATCGGAGGACCCATGAACGTCATGTACAACAGCGAGAACTACTACGTGGTCGAATTCCCCGGACGCCACGGCATCGAGCTGGTGGACAAATCCACGGGCCGCGCCGGGTTTCTCGAAGGGGCGGTGGAAGTGAAGTTCCGCGCCGGCATGGCGAGTCTCGCCGCCGCGGAGCCCACCGCCGAGTCGGTGGACGAGTTCCTCGGCCACTACGACGCACTGCTGACGAACTCCGTCGCCTTCCACTGAAATCTTCGCTAGCATCGGGCCGATGGGCCGGCCCGTGCATTTTCCCGCGCATCTTCCCGACTATGGCGGCAACGGCTTCGTCAACCTGATCGCGTCGCTGGTCGAGGCCGGCGGCGGCGCGCCGAGGCACGCGCCGCTCGCGGCGCTTCCGGCAGCGGAGCTTCGCGAAGCGCGCAACGTCGTCTTCCTCATCCTCGATGGCCTGGGCGACAACTACCTCGCCGCCAACGGCGGCGACGGGCCACTCGCACGCCATCGCCGCGGCTCGATCAGCGCCGTGTTCCCATCCACCACGGCGAGCGCCATCACCACGTCCTTCACCGGCGCGACGCCGCTGGAGCATGGCCTGACCGGCTGGTTCACCTACTTCTCGGCAGCCGCCTGCGTGGGCGCGGCCCTGCCCTTCGTCAGGCGCGGCGAGAAGGCGCCGCTCGCCGCCGCGCCGGAGCGGATCTTCGTCGCGCCGCCATTGTTCTACGGCCTCGCCGTACGCAGCCTGGTGGTGTCCTGGCGGCAAATCATCGACTCGACCTACAACCGGCACCATTGCGGGCGCACCGAGCGCCTCCCCTACGACGACCTGGAGGGCTTGCTCGCGCAGACCGTCGCCGCGGTGAAGTCCGGCCCCGAACGCAAGCTGGTGTACGCCTACTGGCCGGAATTCGACGCGCTCGCGCACCAGCACGGCGTCGCCAGCGCGCCGGTGCGCGCGCATTTCAGCGTCCTCGACGTCGCGTTCGGCGAACTGCTCGCCCGCCTGGCGGGTACCGACACGCTGGTCGTGGCTACGGCCGACCACGGATTCATGGACAGCCCCGCCGGGGAGTCGATCGAATTGCCGCCCGCGCTGGCGGCGATGCTGCGCTTCCCGCTCTGCGGCGAACGGCGCGTGGCGTTCTGCCACGTCCACGATCGGAAATCCTTCATGCAGGCGGCCACGGAAATCCTCGGCGAGCGCGCCGACGTGCGCGCCAGCGAGGAACTCGTCGCCGAAGGCTGGTTCGGCCCCGGCAGCGCGCATCCCCTCCTGAGCGAGAGGGTCGGCGACGTGGCGCTGGTCATGAACGGGCGCGGTACCATCAAGGACTGGGTCGCGGGCGAAGCGCGGCACCTGCACATCGGCAATCACGGCGGCACGAGCGAGGACGAGATGCGCATTCCCCTGGTGGTGGCGAAGGCATGAAGGCGACCGCAAACGGCATCGAGATGTATTACGAGATCCACGGCCGCGAAGGCGCGCCCTGGCTGGTGCTCAGCCACTCGCTCGCCTGCAGCGTGCGCATGTGGGACCCGCAGATCGAGGCGCTCAAGGCAAGCTACCGCATCCTCGCCTACGACACGCGCGGCCACGGCGCGAGTGCGGCGCCCAAGGGGCCGTACTCGCTCGAGCTTCTTGCCGATGACCTGTTCTTCCTGTTGAAGGCGCTGAACGTCGCCTCCCCCCACTTCTGCGGCCTGTCGATGGGTGGCATGATCGGACAGACCTTCGCGCTCAAGTATCCGGGCGTGCTGCGCTCCCTCACGCTCGCCGACACGACCAGCCGCTATCCGGCGGAGGCGGCGCCCCTGTGGGCCGAACGCATCCGCACCGCGGAGACGAAAGGCATGGAACCGCTCGCGCAGCCGACGCTGGAGCGCTGGTTCACCGAGCCCTTCCGTCGCGCCAACCCCGCCATCGTCGACGCCATCCGCAAGCTGATCGTGGCGACTCCCGTGGCCGGCTACGCCGGCTGCAGCCACGCGATTCCGCAGATCAACCTCACCTCGCGGCTGAAGGAGATCGGCTGCCCGATCCTTGTCATCGTCGGCGCCGACGACCCCGGCACGCCGGTCGCGATGGCGCAGGAAATCCACGCCAACGCGCCCGGATCGAAGCTGGTGGTCCTGCCGCAGGCGGCGCACC
>JADZDN010000211.1 GCA_020851015.1 Alphaproteobacteria bacterium
CTGATCCTGGTCGTGCACGGGCTGAAGAGCATGAAGCAGCGATCGGCCGAAGCCGAGCGGCTGATGGACTACGGGTTCCGCGAGTTCAACAACTACGTGCTGTTCAAGGCCGGCGACAAGGCCGGCGACGCCGAGGTGTGGCTGGGCGAGAAGCTGCGCGTCGGCCTGCGGGTCGACAGCGACGCGGTCGTGACGCTGCCGCGCGCCGCGCGCAAGGACCTCAAGGTCCAGGTCGTGACCCAGGAGCCCATCCCGGCCCCGGTGAAGAAGGGCCAGGAGGTCGGCAAGTTGATCGTATCGGCGCCCGGCATGGCCAACCGCGAGATCCCGCTGCTCGCCGACGCCGACATCGAGAAGCTGGGCGTGTTCGCCAAGATGGGGGCGACGCTGAGCTACGTGGTGCTGGGCTCGCGCAAATAATGCCCGATCGTCTGCCGCCCCCCGCTTGAGCAAGGGACGTTTCATCACGCTGGAAGGCGGCGAGGGCGGTGGCAAGTCCACCCAGGTCTTCCGCTTGGCGGAACGCTTGCGCCGCACTGGGCTCTCCGTGGTGGCGACGCGGGAGCCGGGCGGCGCCGAGGGCGCCGAGATAATCCGCAAGCTGCTGGTCGCGGGCGATCCCGGGCGCTGGGACCCGATGACCGAGTTGCTGCTGCACTTCGCCGCGCGGCGCGACCATCTGCGCCGCACGATCTGGCCGGCGCTCGAACGCGGAACCTGGGTGGTCTGCGACCGCTTCGCCGATTCCACCATGGCCTACCAGGGCTACGGCCAGGGCTGGGGCCCGGCGGTGGTGGAGTCGGTCTACCGGCTGGTGGTCGGCGAGTTCAAGCCGGACCTGACGTTGATCCTGGACCTGCCGGCCGCCGAGGGCCTGGGCCGGGCCGATGCGCGCGGCGGCGACAACCGCTACGAACGCATGGACATGGCGTTCCACGAGCGGCTGCGCCAGGGCTTCCTCGAAATCGCGCGCAACGAGCCCGGGCGCTGCGCGGTGATCGACGCCGGCCAGCCCGCCGACACCGTGACCGAGGCGATTGCGGCGGCGGTGCGATCAAGGCTATCCGTGGCGGTGTGAAAACAGCCGAGGACCTGCATCCCGACGACGATCCGCCGGAGCGCGTGCCGCGTCTGAACCCGGACCTGTTCGGCCATGCCGAGGCCGAGGCCGCCTTCCTGGCGGCCTGGAATTCCGGCCGCATGCCGCATGCCTGGCTGCTGGCCGGCCCGCGCGGGATCGGCAAGGCGACCCTGGCCTACCGCATGGCGCGCTTCGTCTTGGCTGGCGGCGGGCAGGGGGGCGGGCTGTTTGGCGCCCCGGACAGCCTGGCCATGGCGCCGGACGACCGCGTATTCCAGCGGGTCGCCGCCCTGGGCCATTCCGACCTGCGGGTCATCCGTCGCAGCAAGAACAAGACCGGCAAGTGGCGCCAGGACATCTCGATCGAGGATGTGCGCGACATGGGCGCGTTCCTGCGCCTGACGGCGGGTGAGGGCGCGTGGCGGGTGGCGATCATCGATAGCGCCGACGAGATGACCCGCCAGGCAGCCAACGCGGCGCTGAAGGTCGTCGAGGAGCCGCCGCCCCGCGCCCTGATCCTACTGGTCAGCCATGCACCGGGCCGGCTTCTGCCTACCATTCGATCGCGCTGCCGGCGCCTGGCGCTGCGGCCGCTGGACGACGCGGTGGTCAAGCGTATCGTGACCAAGCACCATCCCGAGTTGCCGGCGGACGAGCTGGACGTCCTGGCGCGGCTGGCGGAGGGCAGCGCCGGGCGCGCGCTGGCGCTGGTCGACCATGGCGGCGTCGAGCTTCACCGCGCGATGCTGGCGATGCTCTCGGGCTTTCCCCGGGTCGACGGTCTGGTGCTCGACAAGCTGTCTGACCGGCTGGGCCGGGCAGGGGCCGAGGAGGGATTCCGCGTCTTCGGCGAGATGTTAACCAATCTCCTCGCCCGGCTCTGCCGCGACCAGAAGGCTGGGCGATTGGCCGGAGGCGCCTCGAACGACCCGGAAGCGCCGGTCGCGCGGGCCTTGGGCGCGGCGGCCGGCCTTGATCGCTGGCTGCAGGTATGGGAAAAGCTCGCTGAACTATTCGCCCGCGCCGAGAGCGCCAAGCTGGACCGCAAGCAGGTCGTCGTCGACGCCGTGCTGACCCTGGCGCAAGCGGCGCGGAACCGGGCGTAAACGCTTACCTACCGTCATGGCCGGGCGATCCCCGGCCATCCACGTCTCTACGCGCGGCGCCGCACCGGGCGCGACACGTGGATGCCCGCGCTGGGGCGCGCCAGGCCAGGACGGCGGACGATCTTGAGGGACAAAGGGTCCCTGGGAACGGAAATGGCCGACCAGCGCTACTACCTAACGACGCCGATCTACTACGTGAACGACAAGCCGCATATCGGCCACGCGTACACCACGCTGGCGTGCGACGCGATCGCGCGGTTCATGCGGCTGGACGGGCGCCAGGTGCATTTCCTTACCGGCACCGACGAGCATGGGCAGAAGGTCGAAAAGTCGGCCAAGCAGGCCGGCATGGCGCCCAAGGCCTTCACCGACCAGGTGTCGCAGAACTTCCGCGACCTGGCGAAGGCGATGAATTTCTCGGTCGACGATTTCATCCGCACGACCGAGCCGCGC
>JADZDN010000212.1 GCA_020851015.1 Alphaproteobacteria bacterium
ACATCTATTCGATCGAGGACCTGGCCCAGCTCATCTACGACCTGAAGCAGATCAACCCCGAGGCCAAGGTCACGGTGAAGCTGGTCGCGCGTTCGGGCATCGGCACGATCGCGGCCGGCGTGGCCAAGGCCAACGCCGACGTGATCCTGATCTCCGGCCATGTCGGCGGCACCGGCGCCAGCCCGCAGACCAGCATCAAGTACGCCGGCGTGCCGTGGGAGATGGGCTTGAGCGAGGTGCATCAGGTGCTGACGCTCAACCGCCTGCGCCATCGCGTGCGCCTGCGCACGGACGGCGGCATCAAGACCGGGCGCGACGTGGTGATCGCCGCCATCCTGGGCGCCGAGGAATACGGCGTCGGCACGGCCGCGCTGGTGGCGATGGGCTGCATCCTGGTGCGGCAGTGCCATTCCAATACCTGTCCGGTCGGCGTGTGCACGCAGGACCCGAAGCTGCGCGCCAAGTTCGAGGGCACGCCCGAGAAGGTCGTCAACCTGTTCAGCTTCATCGCCGAGGAGACGCGCGAGATCCTGGCCCAGCTCGGCGTGCGCAGCCTGAACGAGGTGATCGGCCGCACCGACCTGCTGACCCAGGTCAGCCGCGGCGGCGCGCATCTCGACGACCTGGACCTGAACTCGCTGCTGGCCCAGGCCGACCCCGGCAACCAGCCGCGCTACTGCACCTTGAAGGGCCGCAACGAAGTGCCCGACACGCTGGACGCCGGCATGATCGCCGACGCCCGCTCGCTGTTCGAGGACGGCGAGAAGATGCAGCTCGCCTACAACATCCGCAACACCCACCGCGCGATCGGCACGCGCCTCAGCTCGCATATCGTGCGCAAGTTCGGCATGACGGGGCTGAAGCCCGGCCACATCACCGTGCGCCTGCGCGGGTCGGCCGGCCAGTCGCTCGGCGCCTTCGCGGTGCAGGGCCTGAAGCTCGAAGTGTTCGGCGACGCCAACGACTATGTCGGCAAGGGTCTGTCGGGCGGCACCATCGTCGTGCGCCCGATGACCGCCAGCCCGCTGGCCACCCAGGACAACGTGATCATCGGCAACACCGTCCTCTACGGCGCCACATCAGGCAAGTTGTTCGCCGCCGGCCAGGCGGGCGAGCGCTTCGGCGTGCGCAACTCCGGCGCCGAGGTGGTGGTGGAGGGCTGCGGCTCGAACGGCTGCGAGTACATGACCGGCGGCGTGGCGGCGATCCTCGGCCGGATCGGCACCAACTTCGCGGCCGGCATGACGGGCGGCATGGCCTTCGTCTACGACCCGCAGGACGGGTTCAAGGTGCGGGTCAATCCCGACTCGGTGGTCTGGCAGCGCATCGAATCCGCGCACTGGGAAACCGTGCTGAAGGCGCTGGTGCAGGAGCACGTCGCCGAGACCGGCTCGCGCTACGCCGCGCGGCTCCTGAACGACTGGGATCGCGAGGTCGGGAAGTTCTGGCAGGTCGTGCCGAAGGAGATGCTGTCGCGCCTGGCGCAGCCGCTCTCCGAGGCGCCGCAGGCGGTGGCGGGGGAGTGACGTGCTGATCCTTCACGACCACCTCACCTCGGGCAACGGCTACAAGGCGCGGCTGCTGCTGGCGCAGCTCGGTATCCCATACAAGCGGATCGAGTACGACATGCACGGCGCCACACGCACGCCGGAATATTTGGCCAAGGTAAACGCCAACGGCCGCATTCCGGTGCTGCAGCTCGACGACGACACCTGCCTGCCGGAATCGAACGCGATCCTCTGGTACCTCGCCGAGGGGACGAAGTTCCTGCCGGAAGACCGGCTGGCGCGCGCCCAGGCGCTTTCCTGGATGTGCTTCGAGCAGTACAGCCACGAGCCCAATGTCGCGACGGTCCGCTACTGGATCACCCACAAGGTCGAGATGACGCCCGAGCGCGTCGCCGCCATGCCGGGCAAGCGGGCGCAGGGGGTGGCGGCGCTGGGCGTGATGGAAGGCCACCTCGCGAAGAACCAATGGTTCGCCGGCGGCCGGTACTCGATCGCCGACATCGCGCTCTATGCCTACACGCACGTGGCGGAGGAGGGCGGCTTCGACCTGAAGCCCTTCCCGGCGCTGCGCGCATGGCTCGACCGCGTGGCGTCGCAGCCCGGACACGTGCCGATCACCCATGGCTGAGTCTCCCGCTGCTGCGCGCCCCGCCCCGCCCCGCGGGCGCCAATGCCTCTCCCCAATGGGAACCTCCGGGAATAAGATCGCCCGTCGAAGGCGCGGCAGATGCCGCCCGGGTGTACAGGGGGGCTCATGCAACGAATTCTGGTTCTGGGGAGCCATCTGCAGAGCTTTCGCTGCTTCCGCTACCTGATCGACTCCGTCCGCGACATCGAGATCGTCGGCGTCGTTCCGCACCAGAGCCAGCCGCCGATCCGCGACGACCAGGACATCCGCACCCTGGCCCGGGCACGGTCCATTCCGGTGCTGGGGCTGGAGCAGTTGGCGGACTTGCCGTTCGACCTGGGCATCAGCCTGCAGTTCGACCGGGTGCTGCCGGCCGCGATCGTCGAGCGGCCGCGCAAAGGGTTCGTGAATATCCATCTCGGCCCCCTGCCGCGGTTCCGCGGCGCCAACAGCGTGATGCACGCGATCCGCCTGGCGCGCCGCGACAATCATTGGAGCTTCGGCGTTACGCTGCACTACCTGGCGGCGAAGGTCGACACCGGGCCGATCATCGACCTGGCCGAATGCCCGATCTTCGAGGACGACACCGCCTACACGCTGCATTGCCGGGCGTCCGACCTGGTGCCCGGCCTGTTCCAGCGCAACATCCATCGCCTGGTGGAATCGCCGGGCCGCGTGCCGAGCCGTCCGCAGGAAGGCACGTCCTATTCCTTCCGCAAGGGCGAGGTCGAGCATGCGATCGACCTGAGCCTGCCGCCGGACGAGATCTACGATCGCATCCGCGCGCTGACGTTTCCAGGCAAGCCGCGTCCCCACGCCCTGATCGGCGGCCGGCGGGTCTATTTGTCGCTGGAAGGAAGCTGAGGCGCGAACGCCGGTCCGTCAGGCCGCCGCCTGGTCGCCCGGGTCGACCAGCAGCTCCGTCGCGTGGATGCGCACGACCGAGCCGCCCACGCCGCCGCTGCGCAGCATGACATGGGTGGCAAGGTCCCGGGCCAGCGGCAAGTCGACCGTCAGCCGGCCGTCGTCGTTCCGCACCACGCGTTCGCCGGTCACGTCGTTGCCTGTCATCGGGGCCAACCCGACCGCGCCGGTTTCCACTTCGACCTGGAGACGCAGCCAGGGCCTACCCGCGGGCAGGCCCGCCTGCGGCGGCACGCGGAATTTGAAGCTGTAGCCCCAGGCGTCATCCGACGTGCGCAGGGTCAGCGGGTTGTTGCCCAGCACCCGCACGCCCTTGTGCTGGCGATCGAACACGATCGATACCGGGGCTTCGACCTTGTGCGATCCCGGGCCGGGATGGTCGGGTACGGTGCGCAGGATGCGTCCGGTCGCGGCGTCGTAGCGGGCGCGGCCGGTGCGCGCGACGAACGGCGCGATGCGCGCATAGCCCGGGTCCGCCGCCGCCGCCGCCGCGCAATGGCGAAAGATGTCGGGCAGCAGGGGGTCGATCGCGTGGAGCTGCTCGGCCGCCCACATGTGGATGCCGGCCGTCGCTCGCCGCCGCGTGGCGTCGCGACGGTCGGCCGCCACCAACGTCGCCAGCAGCCCGTCGAGATAGAACAGCTTGTCCGCGGTGAATTGGGCGAAGGATTCGGCGCGGAAGGACATCGACAGCCGGTTGCGAAAGGTCTTGGCGATGCTGACGTCGTGGCGCTTGAAGGCCTGGGCGGGAAAGCGGAAACCCAGCCGCGCCCACAGCTCGTATTCGGGGCAGGTCGGCGCGTCGCTGAGATAGTAGAAATCGGCACCGATGAGCCGGCGGTTGAAGAAGGACGCCAGGATCGAGGCCACCTGCTCGCAGTTCAAATGCGCCTCGACGTCGAATGGCTCGGTCAGCAGGCTGTCGACCGTCGCTTCGTGGTCGTCCATGAAATCCAGCCGGCCGCCGCACACCGCCG
This sequence comes from Alphaproteobacteria bacterium, assembly GCA_020851015.1. The sequence continues at coordinate 4,038 of JADZDN010000212.1, forward strand.
CGTCCGGCGCGGCATCGAACCACGCCGCGACCTGCGCCAGGGTGTAGGGATAGTAGCGTTCGTCCGCGCACAGGATGCCGACGATGTCGCCGGTCGCGCGCGCCAGCCCTTTGGCCAGCGCGTCGGCGACGCTGCGGTCGGGCTCCGACACCAGCTTGATCGGCAAGTCCGCGGACGCGGCGCGCAACAGCTCCAGCGTCCCGTCGGTCGATTGCCCGTCCACGACCACGATCTCGAAGTCGCGGAAGGTCTGGGCGCGCAGCGAGTCCAGCGTGCCGGGCAGGATCGACACGGCGTTCCGCACCGGCAGGACAACGGATATGCGGGGCGTACCCATCGCTCGGGGCTCAGCGCGTGCGCGGCCGGCCGCTCATGGCTTGGTGGCCTCCATGTTCAGGTTGAACAGGATGCCGCGCTCCTTTTCCATGTGCGGAAAGTAGGCCTGCGAGAAGTCGTCGACCTGCGCATGCTCCGTCCGGCGCCAGTCCCAAAGCCGCGCATCCACAAAGCCTGCCTTCTCCAGCACGGCGCGCAGCGAGGCCTCGTCGTAGGTCGTGCGGTGATAGATCCAGCCGCCCTGTCCGTCCGCGATGCGCCCATAGAGCGTGCCCAGGAACCAGTCCAGCCCCATGCCGGCCTGGTAGAGCCTGGCGATCACCGCGAAATTCGGCACCGACAGGCGCAGCACGCCGCCCGGGGCCAATACCCGGCGCCATTCCGCCAGCACCGCCATGGCCTCCTCGCGGTCGAAATACTCGATCACCTGGCAGGCATAGAGCAACGATGCGGACGCGTCGGCGAAGTTCGCCAGCCGGCGGATGTCCTGCACATGGTCAACATGGGGAAAGGCCGCCTGGTCGACATGCGTGAAACCGGGAATGAAGCGCTTGCCGCAGCCCAGGTGCAGCTTGGCCAGACCCTTCATGGCAGCGATTCCGTCCATTGCCGGTCCTTCGCCTGGTTGCGCTAGTTCGATGGCCGGGGCCGATGCAGCGGCAGCCCCGTCTCGCGCACCGCGCGTCCGATGCGGCGCGCATCATCGGCCGTTAGGCCAAGTCCGAAGGGCAGGTAGACCGAGGTCCGCTCCCAGCGCCGGGCCGCCGCATACGGGCTGTTGCCGAGATGGGCATAGACCGGATGATTGGCGAGGCAGCGATACTGCTGCACCGCGCCGATGTTGCGAGCGCGCAATTCGCGCACCATCGCCTCGGGCTGGTCGCAGAAGACGATATTGTGCAACGGCGCCTCGCCGCCGGGAACGGTGAACAGGTAGCCGTCCAGCTCCTCCTGCAGCGCCGCGAAGGCCGCGCGCTTGCGTTCCAGCCGCGCGTCGAGCGTGTCGAGCTGGGCCAGGCCCAGCGCGGCCAGCACGTCGTTGAAGCGCAGATTGGTGCCGACATGGCGGTGGGTGTTGGTCGCCCGCCAGTCGAGATCGCCGTGGTCGATCCAGGCCGTGGCGCGGTCCGCCAGGCCGCGGTCGGCGGTCAACAGCGCGCCGCCCTGGCCGGTGGTCATCACCTTGGCGACGCTGAACGACAGGCAGCCGACCGTGCCGAAGCTGCCGGCCTTCCGCCCCTCGAAATGCTGGCCCAGCGCACAGGCCGCGTCCTCGATCAGCGGCAGTCCCAGTTCCTGGCAGAGCGCCGCCGCCTCGATCAAAGGCTCACCGGTATGGCCGGAGAAATCGACGAAGCACACGGCCTTGGTCCGTGGCGTCACGCGGGCGCGCAGCTCGGCCGCATCCATGCAGCCGGTCGCGAATTCGATATCGACCAGCCGCGGCGACAGACCGACCGACGTGAAGGCGTTGATGGTGGAAACGACGCCATAGGCCGGCACCAGGACTTCGTCGCCGGGGTTCAATCCCAGCGCCTTGGCCGCGACGGTCAGCGCGATCGTACCGCTGATCGTGGGCACGGCATGGGGCACGCCGGCGAGGGCCGCCAGGCGTTCGCCGAAGCGGCGCGCGGCGTTGCCCGGGCCCAGGAAGCCGCTGTCGACCTGCGCGCGCACCGCCTCGCCGCATTCCGGGCCAAGCCAGGGCTGCACGGTCGGCAGGAAGTCGGTCGCCGTCATGTCGCGCTTCTCAGTTGCAGAGCACGTCGAAGCGGTTGCCCATCCGCTCGGCAATCCACGGGCCGAGCGCGGCATCCTCGCCATGGCCCAGCGCGCGGTAGTGTTTGAGCTTGCTCTGCGCGGCCTGCGGCACGCAGCGCCAGCAATCCACGACCATCTTGTCGCCGGCAGCGCCCCAGTCGACCGCGGACAGCTCGGGCAGGGGCATGGCCACGACCGAGATGTCGCTCTGGGTCAGCACCTGCTCCGCCGAGCTGGCATAGGCGATCGTGTCCGACAGCACCTGGCGGGTTTCGTCCATCGCGAGCGGATCCCAGCCGATCACGCTGCGCCCTTCGGCCGCCAGCCAGCGCGCCAGCTCGACCGAGTAGGATTTCTCGATCACCGGCGTGCCGGGCTTGTAGGCAAGGCCGATGATGCCCACCGTGTCGCCCGGCCTGGACAGGTTCAAGAGGTTGCGGAACACATAGGCGCCGTGCTCGGCGTTGCTGTCGTCGACCGCGCGCAGCAGGGCGCTGGTGCCGCCCAGCGCCTCGACCAGCACGGCCAGCGCGCGGTTGTCGCGCGGCCAGCACGGGCCGCCATAGGGCATCGCGCCCTTGAAGAAGCGCTTGCCGATGCGATGCGCCAGCGCGCCGGTGATGCGGTCGACGTCGGCATTGGGCATCTCGTTGCACAGCGACAGCAGCATGTTGGCGAACGCCACGCGCATCGTCTCGTGGGTGTTCGAGGCGATCTTGGTGATCTCGGCCTCGACGGCCTTCATGCGCACGATGGTCGCCTGGTTGCGCACCATCATCAGGTGGATCGCGGCGATCAGCTCGCCGCCGTCCGGCTCGCATTCGCCGATCAGCACGTAGTCCGGGCGCTCGAACCCGCGCACCACCTCGCCCAGCGCGATGAAGGCGGGATTGTAGCAATAGTGCAGCCCCCCACCGATCCGGCGGCCCGAGGCATGCTCCAGCGCGGGCACGATGAAACGGTCGCTGCTGCCGGGCAGCACGGTGCTGACCAAGGACACGGCGTGCGGTGTCTTCTTTTGCTTGATGGCGCCGCCGATCGTCCGGCAGGCGTCGAGCACGTAACGCAGCGAGAAGCCGCCCAGCATGTTGCTGGGCGTCGGCACGATGACGAAGGTGGCGTCCGAGGCGCGGATCGCCTCGGCGGCGCTGGTGGTCGCGCGCAACCGGTCGGGTCCCAGCCCGCCGATGCGTTCAGCGACCCCGACCTCGCACGAAACGAGGCTGCGATCGTTGATGGCGGCGACCAGTTTCGGGTTGACGTCATAGCAGACCACGGTGTGGCCCGACGCGCCGAGGCAGGCCGCGAGCGTGTGGCCGACCTTGCCAAGACCGAAGACGGAAACATTCGCCATTGCCTATCCAATCCCGTTCGCGCGCAACAACCCGATCCGGTCGGGCAGGGGCAGGGCGCTGTGGCCGTGCCAGGCGCTGTCGTGGAACACGCCGGCCCGCACCGCCTCGGCCGTCTCGACGAAGGCTTCCTCGATCGAATGGGCCGGCTTGAAGCCCAGCGTGCGCTCGATCAGCGCCGCGCTGACGCGGTAGTCGCGGTTGTCGGGCCTGGCGTCCGAGATGGCGGAGGGCGTATCGGGGTAGTGGCGCAGCGCGAGCGCCAGCAGGTCGCGCTTTTGATGGTTCTCGCCGACCACGTTGAACACGCGCCGCGCGACGAGCTCGCGGTCGGCGCCCAGCACATGGCGCACCGCGCGGGCCGCGTCGGCGACGTGCAAAAACGGCCGCCAGGCCGCGGGCTTGTAGATCTCGATCCGCCGGCCGGACGCGGCGGCCGCCGCCATCTCGTTGATCAGCAGGTCGAAGCGCATGCGCGCCGACAGGCCGCAGATCGTGCCGAACCGCAGCACCGTGACCGCCATCCGGCCGTCATGGACCAGGCACGCTTTCTCGACCTCGACCTTGGTGCGCGCGTAGAGCGACTGCGGCTTGAGCGCCGCCGTCTCGTCGGCCAGCGATTGCGGGTCCGAGATTCCATAGTTGCTGCAGGTGCTGATGAAGACGAAGCGCCGGACGCCCTTCGCCTCAGCCGCGCGAAGCAGGGCCAGCGCCGCGTCGCGATTGATCGCGGCGGCGGACTCCTCGTCGATCGCGCAGGCCTGTTCGCCGACGACGGCCGCCAGATGCACCACGGCGTCCGCGCCGGCGAGTGCGGCCCCGATCGCGGCCTGGTCACGGATGTCGCCGGCGGTAAACCGGAACTGCGGATTGCCGAAGAAGGGCAGCAGGGCCTCGCCGCCATAGAGCAGGCGGTCGAACGCGTGGACCGCGGCGCCGGCGCCGACCAGGTCGGCGACCAAGCGGGACCCGATATATCCAGCCCCCCCGGTGACCAGTACGTTCATCCGCTCGTCTCTCGTCGCCGGACCGGCAGCCGCCCGACGGGTATGGGCCCGCGCCCGTCCAGTCGCGCGGCCTGCCGAAAGCGGCGGCCCGCGACCGTCGCCGCCCGTGCCTGGAACAGCCCCGATCTCGGGCGAATTGTAGGAAAATCATCGTAAAGAGAGGGTTAACCCGGGGTAGGACCACGGCTGCATCAGGCCTTTGCAGCGCCTTTATCGCCGGCGCGACAAGTCCGTATCGTGCCCTTAGCCGCGCCCCGAATACGGTTGCCTGCAAGATTGTGTCATGGGGCAATCGCGGTGGTTCGCAAACAATCATCTGGCCATATCGCCAAGGTGCATCCTGATCGGGGTCCGAAGCCGGCCGAGGGCGACGAGTTCAGGTTTGTCGACGTATTGACGAGCTTTGGACGGCTGATCGGCTTGTTCCTGGGGGCCGCCTACGTGATCCAGCTGCTGGTCACCCTGTGACCTGAATAGCGCCCCATGCTCCGGCAGGAGGACAGCGCGCGAACCGTTTCGCGATTTATCCTATCGCTTGCGATGATCCTCGCCTGGTACGTCCTCGTGCATCGCCGCTTTCAGCAAGCCGATCTGACCTGGATGCTATCCATCGCGGCAGGAACGACCGCGATGATTGCCCTCTACATGGGTGAACGCCTGGGGTTCGGGCCGCTCAATCGCTGGGACGAGTGCGCGAGCTATCTTGGCCTCGCGGCGCTGGCGCACCGCTTCGGCTGACCCAGGCCGATCCTGGCTGCCCGACTGGATTGGCGGCTGCTTCGCCCCGACGTCCTGCGCCGGGGCGAAGCCATGGTCGCGTTCACTGGCCGCCGCCGAAGGCCGCCAGCAGGTCGCGAAAGAACGGCTGCTCCGCATGGCCGATTGCGTAAATCGCGATGCGCAAGCCGATCACGCCGAGCGACACGGCGGCAAAGGTGAAAGCCAGGATGGCCGTCGCAATTTCGGCGTTGACCGCGATGCGGACGGCCCGATGGATCTTCCCGGCTTCGCTGGCATTGCCGGCGGATTCGCGACGAACCTCGACGGGAGCAAGAAGAGCAAACATGGCGCACCTTCCCTGCCGGCCGGCATCCCGGCGGCACGAATTTGATGCCGGATCGTCCGGCCCCCGAGAGTTGCGGATGCCGGCGTAAGAGGGCGAGCTGGATATTGCGCCGCGTCCATAAAGAGCGGGTAAGCACCATGGTCCGCCTGGCGCACGAAGCGGGTCCTCAGAACCCGCCGCGCCACAGGATCAGCGCGCTCTCCGCCGCCCGCGCGACCAAGCCCATCCCCAACAGGCCGATCAGACCATAGGCGCTCAGCCAGCCGCTGCGGCCAACGGCCAGAACCTTGTGGAACGTCTTGCGGAACATGACTTCCTCCATGGCCTGAACGACGGGCGTCGTGGCGAAACGGCGGCGCGCCCATCCAGGCATCAATGCAACACCTCAACGATGGGCGTGGCGCTATTCGAAATCGATGCGGTTACGCCGGCCCAGGCATAAAAGCGTCATAAGTCTCCGGTCCCGTAAGGTCTTTACGGCGCCTTTATGCGCGGCGCCGCAGTTACGCATGGCCCCTTGACGTAGATCATCGCCATATCTCGCCTGCCCGACTAGCGATGCCCTAGCCGGGATCGAGAGGTGCACGCCATGTTGGACCTTCTGTTCCTCGCAATCGCGGTCGCGTTCTTCGCCGTCGGCTGGGCCTATGTCCATGCCTGCGAGCGGATGTGAGGACGCGATGACGATCGACTACGCGCTTGCTGGCCTCGTTGCCGCTGGTCTCCTGGCCTACCTCGTCTACGCCCTGGTCCGCCCCGAGCGGTTCTGAGGAGATTTCCATGACCGTCAACGGTTGGCTCCAGATCGCGCTCTATTGCGCGATCCTGGCGGCGCTCGTCCGCCCGCTCGGCGGCTACATGACGCGCCTGTTCGCCGGCGAAAGGACCCTGCTGTCGCCCGTCCTTGGGCCGGTTGAGCGCGGAATCTATGCGCTCTGTGGCGTCGATGCGCGGCAGGAGCAGCATTGGACGGGCTATGCCGTAGGCATGCTGCTGTTCAGCCTGGCGAGCGTCGTGCTGCTCTACGCCTTGCAGCGCCTGCAGGCCGTTCTGCCGTTCAATCCGCAGGGGTTCGATCCGGTCAGCCCGGACCTCGCTTTCAACACGGCCATCAGTTTCACGACCAATACAAACTGGCAGTCCTACGTGCCCGAGACCACGATGAGCTACCTGGTCCAGATGGCCGGACTGACCGTTCAGAACTTCGTGTCGGCGGCCGTGGGCATCGCGCTGGCCGTGGCGCTGGTGCGCGGCTTCGCGCGCCGCTCGGCCGCCACCATCGGCAATTTCTGGGTCGACCTGACGCGCTGCACGCTCCACCTGTTGCTGCCGATCTGCATCGTCGCGACGCTGTTCATGGTCTGGCAGGGCGTGCCGCAGAACCTGAACGCCTATGTCGATGCGACCACGATCGAGGGCGCCAGGCAGAGCATCGCGCAGGGGCCCGTCGCCTCGCAGCTCGCCATCAAGATGCTGGGCACCAATGGCGGCGGCTTCTTCAACGCCAACTCGGCGCACCCCTACGAGAATCCGAACGCGCTGACCAACCTGGTCCAGATCGTGCTGATTTTCATGATCGGCGCGGGGCTGACCAACGTGTTCGGCCGGATGGCGGGCGACGAGCGCCAGGGCTGGGCGATCCTGGCCGCCATGGCGGCCCTGTTCCTGGCGGGCGTCGCCATCGCCTACTGGGCCGAGGCGGCGGGCAATCCGGCGATCGCGGCGCTGGGAGTCGACGGCGGGTCGGGCGCGCTTCAAGCCGGCGGCAACATGGAAGGCAAGGAGGTGCGCTTCGGCATCGCCAATTCCGCCCTGTTCGCCACGGTGACGACCGATGCCTCCTGCGGCGCCGTGAATTCGATGCACGACAGCTTCATGCCGCTCGGCGGCGCCGTGCCGCTGACCAATATCCTGCTGGGCGAGGTGATCGTCGGTGGCGTCGGCGCTGGGCTCTACGGCATGCTGCTATTCGCGATCCTGGCCGTGTTCATCGCCGGGCTGATGGTCGGCCGCACGCCGGAAGACCTGGGCAAGAAGATCGAGGCCAGGGAAGTCAAGATGGCCATGCTGGCTGTCCTGATCCTGCCGCTGTCGATCCTGGGATTCACCGCCATCGCGGCCGTTTTGCCGGCCGGCCTTGCCGGGCCGGCGAATGCCGGGCCGCATGGTTTCAGCGAGATATTCTATGCCTACGCCTCGGCGACGGGGAATAACGGCAGCGCGTTCGCGGGGCTAACCGCCAGCACGATGTTCTACAACTCGACGCTGGGCCTGGCGATGCTGGTCGGCCGCTTCCTGATGATCGTGCCGGTGCTGGCCATCGCCGGCGCGCTTGCGGCGAAGAAGGCCGCACCGGCCGCGGCCGGCACCTTCCCGACGCATGGCAGCCTGTTCATCGGGCTTCTGGTCGGCGTGGTGCTGATCGTCGGCGGCCTGACCTATTTCCCGGCACTCGCCCTCGGCCCGCTGGCCGAGCATTTCGCGATGTCGGCCGGCACGCTCTATTAGCCCTGGAAGGCACTGCCATGGAACGCTCCAAGACCCGCAAGCGCATGCCCGTCGCCACCCTGGCCGATCCGGCCATCCTGGTGCCCGCTGTCGGGGCCGCGTTCCGCAAGCTCGATCCGCGGGCGATGATGCGCAACCCCGTGATGTTCGTGGTCGAGGCGGTCGCCGCGCTGACGACCGTCCTGTTCCTGCGCGATCTGGTCACGGGCGGGCCCAATCTCGGGTTTGCGCTGCAGATCAATCTCTGGCTCTGGATCACCGTGCTGTTCGCGAATTTCGTTGAGGCCGTGGCCGAGGGACGCGGCAAGGCGCAGGCCGCCTCGCTGCGCAGGACCAAGACCGAGGTGACGGCCAAGCTGCTGACCGGCAAGGAGCGCGAATGGCGCTCCACGCCCGGGCTGAGCCTGAAGCCAGGGGATCACGTCCTGGTCGAGGCCGGCGACCTGGTCCCCAGCGACGGCGAGGTGATCGAGGGCGTGGCCTCGGTCAACGAGGCGGCGATCACGGGCGAATCCGCGCCGGTGATCCGGGAATCCGGCGGCGATCGCTCGGCCGTGACCGGCGGTACGATGGTCATCTCGGACTGGATCAAGGTGCGGATCACGGCCAAGCCGGGCTCGGCCTTTCTCGATCGCATGATCGCGCTGGTCGAGGGGGCGGAGCGGCAGAAGACGCCGAACGAGATCGCGCTCAACATCCTGCTCGCCGGCATGACGATCATCTTCGTCTTCGCCGTCGCGTCGATCCCCAGCTTCGCCGCCTATGCCGGCGGCAGTCTCAGCGTTCTGGTGCTGGTGGCGCTGTTCGTGACCTTGATCCCGACGACGATCGGCGCGCTGCTCTCGGCGATCGGGATCGCCGGCATGGACCGGCTGGTTCGCTTCAACGTGCTGGCCATGTCGGGGCGCTCGGTCGAGGCGGCGGGCGACGTCGACACGCTGCTGCTCGACAAGACCGGGACCATCACGCTCGGCAACCGCCAGGCTACGGCGTTCCTGCCGCTGCCGGGCGTCGACGAGCGCACTCTCGCCTATGCCGCCCAGCTCGCGTCGCTCAGCGACGAGACGCCGGAGGGCCGCTCGGTCGTCGTGCTGGCCAAGGAGAAATACGGGCTGCGCGGGCGCGAGATGGCGGCGCTCGATGCCCGGTTCATCCCGTTCTCGGCGCAGACCCGCATCAGCGGCATCGACGCCGAGGGGCGGTCGATCCGCAAGGGCGCCGTCGACGCGGTGATCGCAAGCGCGGCGAACCCCGACCCCGGCGCGGTGCAGGGCATCAATGCGATCGCGGAAAGAGTCGCGAAATCGGGCGGAACGCCGCTGGCGGTCTCCGCCGACGGCAAGCTGCTGGGGGTCATCCACCTGAAGGACATCGTCAAGGGCGGCATCCGCGACCGCTTCGCCGCCCTGCGCAAGATGGGCATCCGCACCGTGATGGTCACCGGCGACAACCCGCTGACGGCCGCCGCGATCGCCGCCGAATCGGGCGTCGACGACTTCCTGGCCCAGGCCACGCCGGAGGCCAAGCT
>JADZDN010000213.1 GCA_020851015.1 Alphaproteobacteria bacterium
CCCCCTACCCCCTCCCGCAAGGGGAGGGGGGCCACACACGAAATCTACGCGGCGGCGGTTCGCGAGCCGGACAGCCATGCAACAAGTGCGGCCATGACAATTGAGAAGGGCACTCAACCCAATCCGCTCGGGAATTGCTTCCTACCCGCGCGGCTTGGCGCGGCGCGTCGGCGGCGCGGCCAGCGGGTCGTCGGGCCAGGGATGCTTGGGGTAGCGGCCCTTCATCTCGGCCCGCACGGACCGGTAGGAACCGGCCCAGAACCCCGGCAGGTCGCGCGTCACCTGCACCGGCCGGTGCGCCGGCGACAATAGGTGCACGGTCAGCTTGATGCGCCCGCACCCGATCGCCGGATGCCGCGCTAGGCCGAACAGTTCCTGCACGCGCACGGCGACCGCCGGGCCGCCCTCGGCCTCATAGTCGATCGGCAGGCGCGAGCCCGTGGGCGCGTCGAAATGCGACGGCGCCTCGGCGTCCAGGCGGCGGCGCAATTCCCAGGGCAGCAGCGCATCGATCGCCGCGGCCAGGTCGCCGGTTCCGATCTCGGCCAGCGAACGCTTTCCCGACAGGAACGGCCCGAGCCACTGGTCCAGCGACGCCGCGAGGGCCGTGTCCGCCAGGTCGGGCCAGGCTTCCGGGTCCAGCGCGCGCAGGAACCCGACCCGCGCGCGCAGCCGCTTCTGCTCGCCGCTCCAGGGCAGGCAGGCGACGCCGAGCTGGCGGATGCCGGCCACCAGGGCCGTGCGCAGCATCTCCGGTGCGACCGCCGCGGCCTGCTGCTCGGAGAGGACCAGGCTGCCGAGCCGCCGCAGACGGCGGGCGCGCACGCTGCGCGTCTGGGGATCGAAGCGAACCTCGTCCTCGGTGCGGATCGTCTCCGCGAATTCATCCTCGATCGCCGCCTCGCTCAGCGGCGCGGCCAGCACGATGCGCGCCGCCGCGCCGCCGCCCGCGAGATCGGCCACGGCCAGGTAGGGCTCGCGCGCCAGCGCGTCGGCGGGATCGATCGCGGCCCCGCGACCGTTGGCGAGCAGGAACTCGCCAGGCCTGCCCGCGCGCGCCTTGGCGACGCGGTCGGGATAGGCGAGCGCCAGGACCGCGCCGGCGTGCTCGGCGACCGCCCGGCCCGCCTTCGTGCCGCCAGCCAGCCGCTGCCAGTGCTCCGCCATGCGCCGCGCCGCCCCTGCCCGCTCGCCGCGATCGGCCGCGAACTGCGCCAGGCGATGGCGCAGGTCGGCATCGCGGCCGCCGAGCCCGCGCTCGGCCAGCAGCACGGCGATCCGCGCGGCCAGCGCCCCCTCGCCGCGCGCGCCGGCCTCGACCAGCAGGTGCGCCAGACGGGGCGGCAGCGGCAGGGTCGCCAGCGCGCGGCCTTGCGGAGTCAGCCGGCCCTGCCCGTCCAGCGCGTTCAGCTCGTGCAGCAATGCCCGCGCCTCGGCGGACGCTCCCGCCGGCGGCAGGTCGAGGAACTTGAGCGCCGCCGGATCGGCGACGCCCCATTCCGCCAGCGCAAGGGCCAGCGGCGCCAAGTCCGCCTCGAGGATTTCCGGCGGCGCGAACGCCAGGAGCCCGCGATTCTCCGCCTCGTCCCACAGGCGGTAGCAGGCGCCCGGCTCGGTGCGGCCCGCGCGGCCGCGCCGCTGGTCGGCCGAGGCGCGCGCGGCGCGCAGCGTCGCAAGCCCGGTCAATCCGGTTTCCGGGTCGTAGCGCGGCACGCGGGCCAGGCCCGAATCGACCACGACGCGCACGCCCTCGATCGTCAGGCTGGTCTCGGCGATCGAGGTCGCCAGCACGATTTTGCGCCGGCCCGCCGCCGCCGGCGCGATGGCGCGGTCCTGCGCCGAAGCATCGAGCGTGCCGTGCAGCGGCGCCAGCTCGACCGCGGGGTCGGCGATGCGCTTGCGCAGCAGGGCCTCGGTACGCCGGATTTCGCGCGCGCCCGGCAGGAAGGCCAGGATCGAGCCGGGCTCGCGCGCCAGCGCCGCCATCACCGCGTCGGCCATCTGCGGCTCGATCGGCTGGCGCGGGTCGCGGCCGAGATAGCGGGTCGCGACCGGAAAGACGCGGCCGGCGCTCTCGATCACCGGCGCATCGCCCAGCAGCGCCGCCACGCGCGCGCCATCGATCGTGGCCGACATCACCAGCAGACGCAGGTCCGGACGCAGCGCGCCCTGCGCGTCGATCGCCAGCGCCAGCCCCAGGTCGCCGTCCAGGCTGCGCTCGTGGAACTCGTCGAAGATCACGCAGCCGATGCCGTCGAGCGCGGGATCGGCCAGGATGCGCCGCGTGAACAGGCCTTCGGTCACCACCTCGATGCGCGTGCGCGGCCCGACGCGCGACTGCATGCGCACGCGATAGCCGACCGTCTCGCCCACCGGCTCGCCCATCCGGCGCGCCATGTAGTCCGCCGCCGCGCGCGCCGCCAGCCGGCGCGGCTCCAGCATCACCACGCGCCCCTTGCCCAGCCAAGGCCGATCGAGCAGCGCCGGCGGCACGCGCGTGGTCTTGCCCGCGCCGGGCGGCGCCACCAGCACCGCCGCCGGCCCCGCGTCGAGCGCGGCCATGAGTTGCGGCAGCGCGGCATCGACGGGCAGCGTTTGTTGGTCCGACATGGCCGCGATAGTCTTAAGCGCAATCACGCGGCAGGGGAATCATGGACCACGGCATTGCGACGCTGGAACTCGCATCCGGCAATGCGCGGCTGGTGCTGGCGCCGGGCTTCGGCGGCACGATCCTCCGCTACGCGTCCGAGATCGGGGCGCGCCGCATCGACTGGTTCCGCCCCACCGCCGGCGAACCGAAGCAGGCCGGCGACACCGCCTGCTTCCCGCTCGTGCCCTTCTCCAGCCGCGTGCGCGACAGCCGCTTCCGCTTCGGCGGGCGAACGGTCGAGCTTCCGCGCGTCGCGCGCTACGGCGCGCATTTCCGTCACGGCTTCGGCTGCCTCGGCGCTTGGGACGTGGCGGAGCAGGCCGCCGATCGCGCGGTGCTGGAACTCCGCGAAACCGGAACGTCCTGGCCCTTCCCGTTCCGCGCGCGCCAGGAATTCCGTCTCGCGCCGGAGGCGCTGCGCGTGTCGATGGAGATCACTAACAACGGGCGCGAAGCGATGCCCGCGGGACTGGGGCTGCATCCCTATTTTCCGCGCACGAAGCTGAGCCGCGTGCAAGCCAAGGTTTCCGGCATGTGGGACGCCGACCCGGACCTGCTGCCGACACGCCTGGTGACGCCGCCGCCGGCGGATCGCGATCCGGGCCATGGCCTGATGCCGGCGCGGATTGCCGTCGACCGCGTCTACAGCGACTGGTCGCGCCAAGCCCGCATCGATTGGCCGGAGCACGGCGCCAGCCTGACGATGACGGCCGAGCGGCCTCTCGGCTTCCTGGTGATCTACACGCCGCCGAACGAGGATTTCTTCTGCGTCGAGCCGGTCACGCACATTCCCGATGCATTCAACCTGGCGGCCGACGGATGCGCCGACACCGGCATGATCGTGCTCGAGCCGGGTCAGTCCCTCGGCGCTGCCGCCGGCTTCGCGGTCGCGTCCGCGCGGTAGCGGCCGCAATGCGCTGATGCTGCCGGGGCGCTGATGCCCGCCGTGGCGACGCACGCCTCACGGCAATCGATCCCCGGAACTGAACTTCAACGCTCGGGGCGCATGGGGTGTTCTCGGGTGCCGGTCCCGCCGTGCCGATCACGCAAATCGATAGCGGTCGTCCGAACGCGACATGGCGCGCCTCCGCCGCGCGCGGAAACGCTGTCGATGCCGCGGAGCTTGGCCACATCCACGAAAATATAACTTTCGTATCGATTAACTATATCTTAGGTTCTAATCTTCATGCTTTTCCGCATGAAACTCGTCTGGAGGCTTAAAGGCGTTCAGCAGACCGGCCAAGCGCGGCCCCGCCTGAGAACCGCTCGTCGACTCTGGTCAGTTGCTGCCGCGCCTATGTCTGCACGCAACCGGGTGGCGCGACGCAAGTACAACGCATTGCAATAGCGCACCGGAATTCCCGTCCCACGAGAGCCTAAGGAAGGCCACAAATGCTCGCCAATCTTCGCATCGTCACTCGCCTGATAATCGCCGTCAGCGTTCCCGTCGCCGTGCTCATCGGGTTCACGGGGTATAATCTTTCGGACCGCTGGCAGACCCGGGCCGAAATGGCGAGCCTGGGCGCGCTGGCCGACGGCGTCGCTCGGATCAGCCGGCTGGTACACGACCTGCAGCGCGAGCGCGGCGCGTCGGCCGTGTTCGTCGGCAGCAAGGGTGAGCAACTCAAGGCCGAATTGCCGGCGCAACGCAAGCAGACGGACGAGCAGCGTGCGCCGGCCCTGGAGTTCCTGAAGGCGCTCAAGGCGGGGGCGGACGCGGCGACGCTCAAGGACGCCATTGCGGCGGCTGAATCCGCCACGGCGGCGCTGGATACGCGGCGCCAGGAGATCGACAGCTTCACGATCACCCCGGTAAATTCCAACACCTATTTCACCGAAACGGTCGGCAAGCTTCTCGTCGTCGCCGGCGAGATCGCCAAGGTCAGCAGCCGCGGCGACGTGACGGGGGCGATTTCCGCCTATGTCAGCTTCATGCAGGGCAAGGAGCGCGCGGGCCAGGAACGCGCCACCGGCGCCGCCGGCATTTCCACCGGCAAGTTCGACCAGGCGGGCTATGTGCGCGTGCTGGGCCTGGCCGCCGCGCAGGACACCTACCTCGCTGCGTTCCTCGCGGGGGCGACGTCCAGCCAGCGGAAGTTCTACGCCGACACGATGGCGGGCCGCGTCACCGACGAGGTGCTGCGGATGCGCAAGATCGTCGCCGAAGGGGGCTTGAACGGCGAGCTGCAGGGCCTGGATGGCAAGTCCTGGTTCGACGCCACGACGGCGCGCATCGACCTCCTGAAGACCGTCGAGGACCGGATCGCAACCGATCTGGGCGCGCAGAGCCACGCGATCCTGGCGGACGCGACGCGCGCTCTGGCCGTGCTCGCCGGAATCGCATCGCTGGGGCTCGCCGGCAGTGCGGCGCTTATCCTCGTCATGGCGCGCAGCATCACCGGGCCGGTCGCGGCGATGACGGCGGCGATGGGGCGGCTGGCGCAAAAGGACTGGACCACCGAGGTCCCGGCCCAGAACCGGGGCGACGAGATCGGCCAGATGGCCAAGGCGGTGCAGGTGTTCAAGGAGAACGGCATCGAGAACGAGCGACTGCAGAAGGAGACCGAGGAGGCCCGCAAGCGGCAGGAGCAGCAGGAGATCGAGAAACGCCGCCTGGCCGACGAGGCTGCCGCCGAGACCGAGCGCAAGCTGAAGGAACTCGAGGAGCGGATGCGCCGGACGGCCGAGGAGCAGAAGCAGGCCGAGGAGCGCCAGCGGGCGGAGAGCGCCAAGCAGCGCAAGGCCGAGATGCACGCGCTGGCCGACGGCTTCGAAGCGACCGTCAAGGGCGTCGTGCAGACGGTGTCCTCGTCGGCCTCGGAGATGCAGTCGTCCTCGACCTCGATGTCGGCGACGG
>JADZDN010000214.1 GCA_020851015.1 Alphaproteobacteria bacterium
CTCTTCCTCCTCCATCGTCTGCGGCTGGATGCCGCTGGACGCCACGACCACCGCGCCCTTGTAGGCGGCGCTTTGCGCCAGCCGCTCCATCCAGCCTTCCAGCCCCAGGCCGTTGACGAACACGACCCTGGCCTCGGCCACCGCCCGGGCGTCGCCGGGCGTCGGTTGGAAGACATGGGCGTCGCCGTCCGGCCCGACCAGGGTGATGACCGCGACGCGGCTGCCGCCGACGTTCTTCACCAAGTCGCCCAGGATGCTGAAGCTCGCGACCGCCTTGACCGGTTCCTGGGCCTCGCCCTTCCCGGAAAGCCCCAGCGCCAGGGCAAGGGACAAAATGATACGAAATAACATAACCATTGGCAGGCATCCTTGGGGCAGTGGGAGCTGAAAATCCTTGGGATCAGGCGCGGAGATGGACGCGGGGTACGCGCCGGGCGAGCAGCGAATCGTTGGAGCCCAACAGGACCGAGGCGACGTAGGCCACGCCGGCGGTCAGCACGATAGCCGGTCCCGAGGGCAGGTTGGCATGGTAGGAGACCAGCAGCCCGACCGTGCCGGACACGAACGCGATGCCGACGGCGATGGCGCAGAGCGGCCATACCTCGCGTGCCCAGAACCGGGCCGCGGTCGCCGGCAGCATCATCATGCCCACGGCCATCAGCGTGCCCAGGGCCTGGAACCCCGCCACCAGGTTGATGACCACCAGCACCATGAACAGCGCGTGGTAGAAGCCGCCGCGCGCGCCGGCCGCGCCGAGGAAGCCCGGATCGAAGCACTCGATGATCAGCGGCCGGTAGACCAGCGCCAGCACGATCAGCGTCGCCGAGCTGATCGTCGCCACCAGCAGCAGCGCCGGGTCGTCGACGGCAAGGATGCTGCCGAACAGCACGTGCATGAGGTCGATGTTGCTGCCGTGGGTCGACACCAGCAGCACGCCCGTGGCCAGCGAGATCAGGTAGAAGGCGGCGAAGCTCGCATCCTCGCGCAGGGTGGTGATCCGCGCGACCAGTCCCGACAGCAGCGCCACCAGAAGCCCGGCCAGGAACCCGCCCAGGCTCATCCAGAACAGCGACAGGCCCGCGATGACGAAGCCCAGCGCCGCGCCGGGAAGCACCGCGTGCGACATCGCGTCGCCCACCAGGCTCATGCGCCGCAGGACCAGGAACACGCCAACCGGACCGCAGCCCATGGCCAGCGCCAGCGACGCCACCAGCGCCCGGCGCATGAAGGCGAACTCGGCGAAGGGCTCGATCAGGAAGTCGTAGAGCATCCGCGTCACGCCGTGTGGCGAAGGCATTGTTCGGCGTCGTCGTCCCACGCCTCGGACATCTGCCGCGCGCGCAGCAGGTTCGACGGCGTGACGATCTCGGCCGTGGGCCCCCAGCCCAGGCATTCGCGCGCCACCATCACGCATTGGGGGAAATGCGCGCGCACCATCTCCATGTCGTGCAGCACGGCGACGATCGTGCGGCGTTCGCCATGCCAGCGCCGCACGAGGTCCAGCAGGTCGCGCGTCGTGCGCGCGTCGATCGCGTTGAAGGGCTCGTCGAGCAGGATCAGCGGCGCATCCTGCAGCATCACGCGGGCGAACAGCGCCCGCTGGAACTGTCCGGCCGACAGCGTGCCGATCGGCCGCTCCTCGAAGCCACCGAGGCCGACGGCCTCCAGCGCGTGCGATGCCGCGTGGCGGAGCGCGGTGGACACGCCGCCGAAGGCGCCCACCCGCGCCCAGTGCCCGGTCAGCACGGCGTCGAGCACGGTGATCGGGAAGCTGCGGTCGATCTCGGCCTGCTGCGGCAGGTAGGCGATGTCCTGGCGCTTGACGCCCACCAGCTCCACGCCGCCGTTCGCCGGGCGCAGCAGGCCCACGATGGCCTTGAGCAGGGTGGTCTTGCCGGCGCCGTTCGGCCCGACCACGGCGGTCAGGCTGCCGGGCTTGAACTCGCCCGACACGTGGTGGATCGCGGGGTGCCGGTCATACGCCACCGTCAGGTCGTGGATATGGATCGCGGCGCTCTGCATCACTCGGTCCCGGCGGCCAGCGCCCAGGCGACCGCCAGCCACAGCACGGCGACGGCCGGCAGGATGCGAACGAGCCGCCCGCCGACATCGCTCGCCATCGCCGACCAGCGCAGCCGCCCATGACCGTGGCCAGGCCGAGCGCGGCCATGGAGCACATCTTGATCGTGGTGGTTCGACATCGCGCGGTCGGCCATGGCTAGAGTGAACGCCATAAGTAATGAAATAATATAACATCGGAGTCAAGTCGCGCTGCGCCGCCGAAGAAAATCGTGTTGCGCTGCACAATAAACCTTGACTATTGGCGGAATCCTGCCATATTGAGGTCACGCTGCATTGCAGCAATGGCATCCGCTTCCCCAGAGAGGATTTTCCCCATGAAGAAGACCCAGACCGCCAAGTCCGCCGCGAAGCCGTTCGAGGACGTCGCCGCCGTCGGCAAGCAGACCATCGACGCCTTCGTGAAGGCCGGCAACGAAGCCGCCGCCAAGGGCTACGAGCAGGCCGTGCAGATGACGCAGCAGAGCGTCGCGAAGGCCAACAGCGCCTTCATC
>JADZDN010000215.1 GCA_020851015.1 Alphaproteobacteria bacterium
GCCGACCAGGCGGTTGAACAGGGTCGACTTGCCGACGTTCGGCCGCCCGACGATGGCGACCGCGAAGGGCTTGGGCGCGCTGGCCATGGCCCAGCCTAGCGCAGGGCTACGACCCGGGCGCGGTCGGTCATGAAGTAGATCGTGTTGTTGGCGACGACCGGCGCGATCGTCACCCCTTCCGGCAGGCTGATCTCGCCCAAGAGGTCGCCGGTGTAGGGCGAGATCGACATCGCCGCCCCTTGCGAGCCGGCGACGATCAGCCGGTCGCTCACCAGCACCGGCCCGGTCCAGGTGACCGGCTTCTTCTTCTTGTCGGGGTCGAGGTAGCGCGGCAATTGCCGGATCCACTTCACGCGCCCGGCCTCGCGCGTCAGGCAGAAGACGATGTTGTCGGTCGACAGCAGGTAGACGTAGTTGCCGGCCACCCATGGCGTCTCGACGCCGGAGATCTCGCGGTCCCAGGCGCGCGCGCCGGTGCGCAGGTCGATCGAGACCAGCGATCCGGAATGGCTGATCGCGAACACGCGCCCGCGGTCGATCACCGGCTTGCCGCGGATGTCCGCCAGCGAGGACAAGGCGTCGACACGCCGCGCGTTCGACAGCGTGTCCTGCCACACCGACTTGCCGTTCTCGATCCTGAGCGCGAACAGCTCGCCCGACGAATAGGGCACCAGCGCCACGCCCTGCGCCACCGCCGGGCTGGCGCCGCCCAGCAGGCCCGCCGTCTCGCTGAGGCCGGTATGGGTCCACAGCTTGCTGCCGTCCTCGGCCGACAGCGCGTGCGCCTGGTTGTCGATCGTGATGACGAACACGCGCCCGCCGGCGACCGTCGGGGCCGAGCGCATCGGGCCCGGCATCTCGGTGCGCCAGATCACCTTGCCGTCGTCGGCGTTCAGCGCCACGACCTGGGCGAAGCCGGTCGACACGAAGATGCGCCCCTCGGCATAGGCGATGCCGCCGCCGAAGGCGTCGGAGTCCTCGCTGTCGCGCATGATGTTGGTCTGCCAGACCTGCTTGCCGGTATTGGCGTCCAGCGCGGTGACGCGCGACGTCACGTCCATCGTGTAGAGCCGGCCGGCCACCACGATGGGCTGGGCGGTCATGCGCGTGCCGTCGCCCGAGCCCGCGCCGACCGTCACGTCCCAGCGCCGCTCCAGCGCCTCCTCCGAGGCGAGGTGGTGCATGGCGTGATCGGGGTAGCCGCCGGCCTGGGGCCAGTCCTGGTTGGTCTGCGGCGCGGGCAGCCGCACCTCGACATCGGCCAGCCGCGGGTCGGGCTCGAGGTCCTGGCGCAAAAGCAGCACGGGAATGCGCTCGCCCGGCAGCGGCGGCGGCGGCGAAGCGCCGAAATAGTCGCCGAAGTAGTCGGTCAGGCCGCAGGCCGAGAGCGACAGCGCGAAGGCCAGCGCGACGCCCGCGCGGATCGTTCGGGGGCGGCGTCGCTCGCGTCGGGCAACCAACCCGCGGCCCGCGCGCCGGTCAGCCACCGAGGATCGCCAGCATCTCGGTCGCCCGCGCGCGCATGTTCTGGGGCGCGCTGAGGTCGTCCGCCAGCTTGGTGTAGAGTTCCTTGGCCTTGGCCGCGTCGCCGCCGCGCTGGGCCAGCAGCGCCGAAAGCTCGGTCGCGGAGTGGCGCCACGGGTTCTTGTCGTTGAGCAGCGGCGCCAGCATCTGCGCCAGCCTCGCGGGATCGCCGGTCGCGATCGTATCCTGCACCTGCATGATCACCGCCAGGTCGCGGAACACCTGGTCGATCCGGCTGTCGGCCGCCATCTGCTCGTAGACCTTGGCCGCACCGGCCGCGTCGCCGGCCTTGGCCAGCAGCGCGGCCTCCTGCAGCTTCGCGAGCGCGGCGTAGCCGGCGCCGGCATCGGCCGCCAGCTTGGCGAAATTCTCCTTCGCCGCCGCGTCCTCGCCGCGCGTCGCCTGGTCCATCGCCGCGATGAACCGCTGCGACTGGGCCTGGTTCTGGCGGTCGCGGTATTCGCGCCAGCCCATGACCCCGGCGGTGCCCAGGACCAGCAGCAGCGCGACGGCGACGACGTAGCTGCCGTAGCGCTTCCAGAGCTGCTCCAGCCGCTCGCGCCGTACGTCCTCGTCGATTTCCTGAAAAATGTCGGCCAAGTCGGTTCTGCCGGTCCGGTGGTGGCTCGAATCGGGCGCCACCATACCGTCACGACTCGCGGGATGCAATTCGCGAAAATCGGCGGAACCCCTTGTTTCGCCTTATTTTCGCCCCGATGTTGCCAGCCCGGCCGAGGGTCGTTGGACAGGCGCGGCCGGCTGGATCAAGGTGGCGGCCGGCCTGCTTCCGGCGCAAGGAATCCGAGCCATGCCGAACCCGGCGATCCTCGCCGCCGCGATCCTGGCGCTGGTTCTTGGCGCCGGCGCGCGGGCCCAGCAAGCGTCCCCCAAGCCCGCGGACGACGGCGACGCGCCGATCGAGGATGCACGCGAGAGCCTGCCGCCGGGCGAGAACCTGCTGGCGCCGCCGCCCCAGGGCTGGGAGCTTGCCTTCAGCGACCGCGACGACGACCGCGCGGTCTACGACTACGTGCCGCCCGGCCAGGACGCCGAGGAATGGCGCGAGATGATGACCGTGCAGGTGCTGTTCGACGCCAAGAGCCAGCCGCCGCGCGGCGTGCTGGAGCGGCTCAGGCGGGAGTTCGAGAGCGGCTGCGATGCCGCCCAGACCGAGCCGGCGGGCGATCGCGCGGTCTCCGGCTATGCCGGCGCAAGGCAGTTGCTTCTCTGCGGCCGCTCGAAGCGCGGCGGCAAGGGCGAGGCGGCGCTGCTGCAGGTCGTGATCGGGCGCGAGGCCGCCTATGCCGTGCAGCATGCCTGGCGCGGCGAGGCTTTTCGCGCCAATACGCCGCCGGCGGAGCTTCGCGCGATTGCCGCGCGATGGCACCAGCAGCTCGACGCGATCGGCGTCTGCGACACGCGTGTTCCCGGCAAGGGCTGCCCACGGCCCTAGCGCCACAGGCCGGCCGGTTGCGCGCCCGGCGGCCCTGCTGCACAGTGTGCATCCCCGGAGGCAAGCGCGGGACGCGCGATTCCACCCATGCCATCGCCCGCACCCCGCCTGTTGGTCGTAGCGATCGCCCTGCTGGCGCTGGCGGGCGAAGCCGCGGCGCAAGGCGCGCCGGAGCGCCGCGTCGCGCTGGTGATCGGCAACGGCAAGTACGAGGCGGCGGCGGTGCTGCCCAATCCGCCCAACGACGCGCGCCTGATCGCGTCGACGCTGAAGGGCCTGGGCTTCGAGCTGGTGGACGACGGCCCGCTGATCGACCTCGACAAGGCGAAGCTGGAATCGGCGATCCGCCGCTTCGGGCAGAAGCTGGCGGGCAGTGCCACGGGCCTGTTTTACTACGCCGGCCACGGCATCCAGCTTCGCGGCACCAACTACCTGATCCCGACCGGCGCGCGGCTGGAGCGCGAGGCCGACGTCAAGTACGAGCTGGTGGACGCCAACTTCATCCTCGACGAGATGGGCAGCGCCGGCACCAAGCTCAACGTCATGATCCTCGACGCCTGCCGCAACAATCCCTTCGGCGGCCGCGGCCTGCGCTCGGTGCAGAGCGGCCTGGCGCAGATGCAGGCGCCCAGCGGCACGATCATCGGCTACGCCACCCAGCCCGGCGCGGTGGCGCTCGACGGCAGCGGCCGCGTCGGCCCCTATGCCAGCGCGCTGGCGGCGGCGATGCGCATGCCGGGAATGCGCGTGCTCGAGACCTTCAACGAGGTGGGCGTGCGGGTGCAGAAGGAGACCGGCGGCAAGCAGCAGCCCTGGCTCGCCACCTCGCCGATCGAGGGCCAGTTCTCGTTCGCGCCGCCGGCGGCCGCGTCGCGGGTCGCGGCGGCACCCGCGCCGGCGCCCGAGCCCGCGTCGCGCGCGCCCGCGTTGATCGCCGTCGACCAGGAGTTCGTGACCACCGGCAACGCCAATGTGCGCGCGCGGCCCGCGACGGAGTCGGACAAGGTCGCGGCCCTGCCCGCCGGCACGATCGTCGCGGCGACGGGCAAGGTGCAGGTCGGCGGCAAGGACTGGTTCCGCGTGGAGCGCGATGGCAGGAACCTGGGCTACGTGATCGGCGACCTGCTGGAACCGCCGCCCGCGCAGCCGGCCCCGCGGCTCGCGGCGGCGCCTGCCGTGCCAGCCGTGGCGACGCCTCCCGCCACGAGGCCCGCCGCCGCGCCGGCGGCGATGCCGACCCGGGCGCCCCTTGGGGCGTCGCTCGTCCTGCCGGCCGGACGGCGCCCCTCGGTCGACGCCGCGGAGGCTCTGCCGCTCGACAGCGTCAAGGCGATCGCCGGATACCGCGATTTCCTGCGCGAGGACGCGCCGCGGGCCTTCGCCATTTCCGTCACCGGCGCCTGGGCCAGGCGCAGCGGTCCCGGCGCCACCAAGGCCGCGCTCGAGGCGTGCAATCGCGCCAGCAAGGTGCGCTGCCAGCTCTACGCCGTCGACGATCGCGTGGTGATCCCGATCTTCCCCGAGGCCGGGGAGTATCTCGACGAAGCGACCGACTTCGGCGTCGCGCCGACCGACGAGCCGCGCCTGTCCGAATTCGAGGGCGCCACGCCGCTGACCGTTCCCGGCGCGCGCACGATCCGCACCGGCGAGCTGCATGCCGCCTTGCAGCGCGCGGACCGGCCCATCCTGGTCGACGTGCTGGACATGGAGGGCCATCGCGCCCTGCCCTCGGCCTTCTGGCTCAGGAAGGCCGGCTCCACGATCGGCAGGTCCGCCGAGGCGCAGGGGCGCTTCGCGCGCACGGTCGAGCGCCTGGCCGGCGGCGACCGCGCGCGGCCGGTCGTCGTCTACTGCCTCAGCGCCTGGTGCTGGGAATCCTACAATGCCGCCTTGCTGCTCGCCCGCCAGGGCTTCACCAACGTCCTGTGGTATCGCGGCGGCGCGCGCTCGTGGCTCGCGGCCGGTCTGCCGGTCGAGGCCACGAAACCCGCCAACTGGTAGCCGCAACCCGTCCCGCGAGGAATTTCCCATGCCCCGTCTGCGCGTCGCCCTGGTCGGGCTCGGCATGGCCGTCGGGCCGCACGCCAAGAGCCTGGCCGATCTGAAGGACAAGGCCGAGGTCGCCTGGGCCTTCAGCCCCACGGCGGCGCGGCGCGAGGCCTTCGCCAGGAACTTCCCCTTCCCGACGACCGGGGACCTGGACGCGGTGCTGGCCGACAAGTCGGTCGACGCGCTTCTGGTGCTGACGCCGCCCAACGCGCATCTCGACATCGTCAAGCGGGCGGCCGCGGCCGGCAAGCACGTGCTGCTGGAGAAGCCGCTGGAAGTCTCGACCGATCGCGCCCGCGCCGTGGTCGATGCCTGCGCCGATGCCGGGGTGCGGCTGGGCTGCGTGCTGCAGCACCGCTTCCGCCCGGCCTCCGTGCGGGTGAAGCAGGTGCTGAACGAGGGCGGCCTCGGCAAGCTGGCGCATGTCTCGGTCGCCGTGCCGTGGTGGCGGCCGCAGAAGGGCTACTACGACCAGCCCGGCCGCGGCACGCTGGCGCGCGACGGCGGCGGCGTGCTGATCACCCAGGCGATCCACACGCTCGACC
>JADZDN010000216.1 GCA_020851015.1 Alphaproteobacteria bacterium
ATCCCGCCCAGACCAAGGCGCTGATGGACTCCGGCGTCAGCGCCGTCGCCTACGAGACCGTCACCGAGCCCGAGGGCGGCCTGCCGCTGCTGCGTCCGATGAGCGAGGTCGCCGGCCGCATGGCGCCGCAGGTCGGCGCGCATTGCCTGGAGAAGGAAGCGGGCGGCGCCGGCGTGCTGCTCGGCGGCGTGCCCGGCGTGCCGGCGGCCAAGGTCGCGATCATCGGCGGCGGCGCGGTGGGCTCCAACGCCGCGCGCATCGCCCATGGCATGCGCGCCCAGGTGACGGTGCTGGATCACCAGGCGCGCGCGCTGGATGCGCTCGACATCGAATTCGGTGGCGCGGTGGAGACGCATTTCGCCACCGGCGAGGCGATCGAGGCCGCGGTGGCGGATTCCGACCTGGTGGTGGGCGCGGTGCTGGTGCCCGGGGCCGCGGCGCCCAAGCTGGTCAGCCGCGCCATGGTGGCCGGCATGCGGCCGGGCAGCGTGGTGGTGGACGTGGCGATCGACCAGGGCGGCTGCTTCGAGACCTCACGCCCCACCACCCATGCGGCGCCGACCTATGTGGAGGAGGGCGTGGTGCATTACTGCGTCACCAACATGCCGGGCGCGGTGGCGCGCACCAGCGCGGTGGCGCTGAACAACGCGACGCTGCCCTTCATCCTCCAGATCGCGGAGAAGGGGCTGCGCCGCGCCTGCGCCGAGAACCCGCATCTGGCCCATGGCCTGAACGTGCATGCCGGGCACGTCACCCATCCGGCGGTGGCCGCGGCGCTCGGCCTGCCTTTCCTGTCGGCCGCCGATGCCCTGGCCTGAGGAGCGAGACATCTGGGATTCCTGTGGACGATCCTGATCGGCTTCGTGGTCGGGGTGGTGGCGAAGTTCCTCATGCCGGGCCGCACCGGCGGCGGCTTCATCGTCACCACGGTGCTCGGCATCCTCGGCGCGGTGGTGGCCACCGCGCTGGGCCAGGCGCTCGGCCTCTACGTGCCCGGGAAGGGCGCGGGCTTCATCGGCGCGGTGGTGGGCGCGGTGATCCTGCTGGCGCTGTTCCGCGCCTTCGCCAGGCGCTGAGCGGCGCTACCGCTTCGCCTCGATCGCGTCCCAGATCGCCTTCTCCAGCAGCACGCCGTCGAAGCGCGCGATCTCCTGCAGGCCGGTCGGCGAGGTGACGTTGATCTCCGTCAGGTAGCCGCCGATCACGTCGATGCCGACGAAGACCAGGCCGCGCCGCTTCAGCTCCGGCCCGATCGCGGCGCAGATCTGCTTCTCGCGCCCGGTCAGCGTGGTCGGCTCCGGCCGGCCGCCGACATGCATGTTGCTGCGCGCCTCCCCGGCTGCGGGGACGCGGTTGATGGCGCCCATCGCCTCGCCATCCACCAGGATGATGCGCTTGTCGCCCTGGCGCACCTCGGGGACGTAGCGCTGCACCACCAGCGGCTCGCGCGAGCGTTCGGTGAACATCTCCAGCAGCGCGTTCAGGTTCGGGTCGTCGGGTTTCACGTGAAACACCCCGGCGCCGCCATTGCCGAACAGCGGCTTGAGGATGATGTCGCCATGCTTCTCCCGGAAGCTGCGGATCTGGGCGACGGAGGCGCTGATCAGCGTCTCCGGCATCAGCTCCGGGAAATGGGTGACGAACAGCTTCTCCGGCGCGTTGCGCACGCTGGCCGGGTCGTTCACCACCAGCGTCCTGGGGTGGATGTGCTCCAGGATGTGGGTGGCGGTGATGTAGGCCATGTCGAAGGGCGGGTCCTGGCGCATCAGCACCACGTCCACCTGGCCGAGATCGAGCTCCTCGGTGGCGCCGAGGGTGAAGTGGTCGCCCTTCTTCCGGCGCACCTCCACGGGCTGGGCATGCGCCAGGACGCGGCCCGAGCGCAGCGCCAGGTCGCGCACATGGTAGTGCCACAGCGCATGGCCGCGCGCCTGCGCCTCCAGCATCAGGGCGAAGGTGCTGTCGGCGTCGATGTTGATCGAGCCGATCGGGTCCATCTGGACCGCGACACGAAGGGCCTTGGCCATCGTCGTTGCTCCCTGCGGGATTGGCCCGACCTGTCGCATCCGCCGGGCCCGGAGGGAAGGGGGCGCCGCGCCATTGACCCGCCATGATCGGCGGGTTCACTTCCACGCCATGCGAACCCTTTCGGGCAAGTCCCGCCTGGCCGGCGTGCTGGGCTGGCCGGTCTCCCATTCCCGCTCGCCGCGGCTGCACGGCTTCTGGCTGGCCCGCCACGGCATCGACGGCGCCTACCTGCCGCTGCCGGTGCGCCCCGAGTGCTTCGAAGCCGCGGTGCGGAGCCTGGTGGATCTCGGCTTCGCCGGCGCCAACGTCACCATCCCGCACAAGGAGGCCGCCTTCGCCCTCTGCGACGAGGTGGCAGAGGCGGCGCGCCGCGCCGGCGCGGTGAACACGCTGGTGTTCCGCGACGGGCGGATCGCCGGCACCAGCACGGATGGCTTCGGCTTCCTGGAGAACCTGCGCCAGCAGGCACCGGGCTGGCAGGCCAGCGACGGGCCGGCGGTGGTCCTCGGCGCCGGCGGCGCGGTGCGGGCCGTGGCAGCGGCGCTGCTCGATGCCGGCTGCCCGCGCCTGACCCTGGTCAACCGCACCCCCGCCCGG
>JADZDN010000217.1 GCA_020851015.1 Alphaproteobacteria bacterium
CGCGACGACCGAAGCCGAGCGCGGCTGGCTGTCGAGGCAGGCGAGTTCGCCGAAATAGCCGCCGGCGTCGATATCGTCGAAACTGACCTCGCGGCCCGACGCCGAATAGATCACGATCCGCGCCGTGCCGCGCACGACGCAGAACATGTCGCGGCTGTCCGACTGGCGGTCGATGATCTGCTCGCCCGCGATGTAGCGCCGGAACACGCATTGCTGCTCCAGCGTGGCGCGTTGTTCGGGCTTCATTTCCGCGAACAACGGTATGCCGCCCAAGCTTCGCTCGGCAGCGTCCGACATGAAAATAGCCTCCGACCCCGCTATTTCCCTGGAAATCTATATCGTTAACGGCCGGTTGGCGAGCCGGATTCTGTGGGATATCGTCGCGGCCATGTTCGAAGGATTTGCGCGCCGCAGGCTCGGCATTGCCGCCGGCGAGGTCAATCTTGTGACCGGCGGCAAGGGGCCGCCGCTCCTGCTGCTGCACGGCTACCCGCAGACCCACGCGATGTGGCACCGGATCGCGCCCGAGCTGGCGCGGCGGTTCACGGTCGTCTGCCCCGATCTTCGCGGCTATGGCGACAGCATGAAGCCGGTCTCGGGCGCGGACCATGCCGCCTATGCCAAGCGCGCCATGGCGCAGGACCAGGTCGAGACGATGCGGGCGCTGGGCTTCGAGCGTTTCGCGGTCGCCGGCCATGACCGCGGCGGGCGCGTCGCGCATCGGCTGGCGCTGGACCACGGCGAACGGGTCGCGCGCGTCGCCGTCCTCGACATCTGCCCGACCCGTTCGATGTACGCCGAGACCGACAAGGAGTTCGCGACCGCCTATTCCAGGCATGAGCGCGATTGCGGCGCGGCAGGCGCTGTTGTAGGTCCATTGCATGGATGAAGCCACGACGACGGCGGCCGAGGCGGAAGAAACGAGGGTGCGGCGCAGCGGCCTGATGGCGCGGCTGCGCGGCTATTTCATGGCCGGCGTGCTGGTCACCGCGCCGACCGGCATCACCTGCTATCTGGCCTGGCTGTTCCTTGTCTTCGTCGACGACAAGGTCAAGCCGCTGATCCCGGCGCATTACAATCCGGAATACTATTTGCCGTTCAGCATTCCCGGCCTGGGGCTGCTCGTGCTGCTGGTCGGGCTCACCGCCGTCGGCATGCTGGCGGCGGGCCTGATCGGCCGGACCCTGCTGCGCATCGGCGAGAGCATCGTGCAGCGCATGCCGATCGTCCGCGGCGTCTATTCGGCCAGCAAGCAAGTGATCGAAACGGTGGTGGGCCAGAACGCCACCAGCTTCCGCGAGGTCGTGCTGATCGAATTCCCGCGCCGCGAATGCTGGGTAGTCGGCTTCATCACCGGCGTCGCCAAGGGCGAGATCGGCAAGCTGGCCGACGAGGAAGTGGTCAACGTGTTCGTGCCCACGACGCCCAACCCGACCGGCGGCTATGTGCTGTTCCTGCCGCGGCGCGAGGTGATCCCGCTCAAGATGTCGGTCGAGGACGGCCTCAAGCTGGTCGTGTCGATGGGCATCGTCACGCCCCCCGATCCGGCGGCCCTGCCCGTCCGGCGCCGGGGCTGACGTTCCTATAGGATCCTACGAGCTTCCCCGGGGAGGCCGGCGAATGCGCATCGTCCTTCTGGTCATGATCGCGGCCAGCATGCTTGTCGGCCTGCTGCCGGTGCAAGCCCAGAGCCGGCGCCAGGCGCCGCCGCAGCTCGACCAGCCGCAAGACGGGCAAACCCAGGATGAACAGGCCGCGCCGAACCGGAAGCGCCGGCAGGGCCCGGGACAGGGTCAGGGCCAGGCCGGCGGTCAGACCGGCGGCCAGTCGGGCGGCGGTGCCGCCGGCCATGCTGGGGCGCAGGGCCGGCCCATCCGCGTGCTGGTCGAGCAGGCGAACGCCGCGTTCCAGGCCGGGCGCTACCTCGATGCCGAGCCGCTCTACCGGCAACTCCTGGAGTTGCGCGAGCAGAAGCGCGGCGACGAAAGCTTCCCCGTGGTGCCGGTGATGAACCGGCTTGGCCTGTGCCTAGCCGAGCAGGGCAGGTATCCCGAGGCCGAGGCGCTGTTCCGCCGCGCGCTCGCGACGGCCGAACAGCTCTCCGGCGGCGAGCACGCGACCGTCGCCATGTCGCTGAACAACCTAGGCTATGCGCTGCGCCGGCAGGGAAGGATGGTCGAGGCCGAGCCCATCCTGCGCCGCGCCTTGGCGATGCGCGAGCGCGTGCTGGGCCCGGAGCATCCCGACGTCGCCTCGACCCTCGTCAACCTGACCCAGGCGATCGGCATTACCCGCCGGCCGGCGGAAACCGAGCCGATGCTGCGGCGCGCGCTGGCGATCCGCGAGAAGGCGTACGGACCGGATCATCCCGCGGTCGCGGGCGTCAACAGCGCCATCTCCCTGCTGTTGCGCAGCCAGGGCCGCGGCGCGGATGCCGAGGCGCTGTTGCGGCGATCCATCGAGATCCAGGAAGCGCGCCTCGGCGCCAACCACCCGCGCCTCGCGACGTCGTTCACTACGCTCGGCATGACGCAGTTGTCGCTCAAGCGCTACGCCGATGCCGAGGTCTCGTTCCGCCGCGCGGCGGCGATCCGCGAGACCGTGTTCGGGTCGAACAACCCCGACACGGCCCAGACCTACGGCAATCTTGCCTACGCGCTCGCCCACCAGCAGCGCGCCGAAGAGGCGCTGGCGGAGATCCGCCGCGCGACCGCAATCCACATCGTCCGGCGCGAGAACGACGACCAGCGCCGCGACGAGGGGACGGAGAGCGAGCGGCGCTCCGCGCGCTGGCTGTTCGCTCGCCATGTCGGCATCGCCTATCTCGCCTCCCGTAGCGCCACGGATCGCATTCCGGAGCTGTCGCGCGAGGCGTTCGAGATGCAGCAATGGGCGCAGACCGGCGGGGTCAGCGGCGCCTTGACGCGCATGGCCGCGCGCTTCGCGGCCGGCAGCGGTCCGCTGGCCGCGTTGGTTCGCGAGCGCCAGGACGTGCAGGCCCGCCGCCACGCGCTCGATCGCGGCCTGATCGAGGCCGCCACCAGGCCGACGGCGGAGCGCGACCGCGCGCAGGAGAACGCGACGCGCGCGGAGATCATGACGCTCGACCAACGGCTCGATGCGCTGGATGCGCGGCTGGCGTCGGAGTTCCCGCGCTACGAGGAGCTGTCCTCGGCCCAGCCGCTGCCGATGGCGAAGGCGCGCGAATTGCTCGCGCGCGACGAGGCGATGCTGGTCTATCTCGTCCGCGACGACGACGCGTTCCTGTGGATCGTCCGCAAGGACCGCGTGTTCTGGCGCCGGCTGGCCCATGACCGCAAGTCGCTCGACGAGGCGGTCAAGGGCCTGCGCGCCTGGCTCGATCCGACCTTGAACCGTGCGCTGGCGCCGATGCCGCTGGCCGCCGCCCACAAGCTCTACAACGACATCCTTCCGGGTGCCGAGGAGGCGCTGAAGGGAATTAACCGCCTGCTGGTCGTGCCCGACGGGCCGCTGCAGAGCCTGCCGTTCGGCGTGCTGGTCACCAGCCTGCCGCAGGCCGAGGCGAGCGACGCGGCGCAATACGCCGCGGCGCCGTGGCTGGTCCGCAAGTACGCCATCACCGTGCTGCCGTCGGTCGCGTCGCTGAAAGCGCTGCGGGTCGTGGCGGGCCAGGACGCCTCCCGCGAGCCCTTCGTCGGCTACGGCGACCCCGAGCTTGGCGGCCACGGGACGGGCGGCCGCGGCGCGCCGGCGCCGCGCATGGACCAGGGGATCGCCGACGTCGCGGCGGTGCAGGGGCTGGAGCCGCTGCCGGAATCGGCGACCGAGTTGCGCGAGATGGCCAAGGGCTTCCACGCGACGGCAGGTAGCGTCTTTCTCGGTCGCGCCGCGACCGAGAAAGCCGTCAAGTCCGCCAACCTCTCGCGCTACCGGGTCGTCGCCTTCGCCACCCACGGGCTGATGGCGGGCGAGTTCGGCGACAACAGCGAGCCCGCCCTGGTGCTGACCCCACCGGTGGTCGGCACGCCCGAGGACGACGGACTGCTGATGGCCTCCGAGGTGGCGCAGCTCAAGCTCGACGCCGACTGGGTGATCCTGTCGGCCTGCAACACCGCCGCGCCCGATGGCACGCCCGGCGCGGAAGGCATGTCCGGCCTGGCGAAGGCGTTCTTCTACGCCGGGGCGCGCTCGCTGCTGGTCTCGCACTGGGCGGTCGCCAGCGATGCCGCCGTGCGGCTCACCACCGGCACCGTCGCGGCCATGGACCGCGAGCCCGGCATCGGTCGCGCCGAGGCGCTGCGCCGCTCGATGCTCGCCCTGCTCGACGACAAGGCGATGGCGCACCCGATGTTCTGGGCACCCTTCGTGCTGGTGGGCGAGGGCGGGACGGGAAGGTAGGCCGGGAAATCGTCCTTCGACAGGCACAGGACGAGGCCAAAGAAAGACTCCTCATCCTGAGCTTGTCGAAGGATGAGCCGTTACCCCGACTGCAGCAGCTTGATCGCCGCGTCGCGCTCGAACAGGTAGAGCAGCACGCGCAGCGCCTTGCCGCGCTCGCCGTTCAACGCGGGGTCCCGATCCATGATCAGCTTGGCATCGTCGCGCGCCACCGCCAGCAAATCCCCATGGGCATCGAGATTGGCGAGGCGGAACTCCGGCAGGCCGCTCTGGCGCGTGCCCAGCAATTCGCCGGCGCCGCGCAGGCGCAGGTCCTCCTCGGCGATGCGGAACCCGTCCTCGGTCTCGCGCATGATGTTGAGCCGCGCCTTGGCGGTCTCGCTCATGCCCTGGCGCTGATAGAGCAGCAGGCAGGTGGAGGCGCGCTCGCCGCGCCCGATGCGGCCGCGGAGCTGGTGCATCTGCGCCAGGCCGAACCGCTCGGCGTGCTCGATCACCATGATGGTCGCGGCCGGCACGTCGACGCCGACCTCGATCACCGTGGTGGCGACCAGCAGGTCGCAGCCGCCCATCATATCCGGGGCGCCGGCGAAGCGCGCCATGACGGCGTCCTTCTCGGCGCCCTTCATGCGCCCGTGAACCAGCCCGACGCGCGGGCCGAAGCGCTCGGCCAGCAAGGCATGGCGCTCGGTGGCAGCGGCCAGGTCGCTGACCTCGGACTCCTCGACCAGCGGGCAGACCCAGTAGACCTTGTTGCCGGCGTCCATCGCGCGCGCCACCGCGTCGATCACCTCGTCCAGCCGCTCGATCGGCACGGCGCGCGTCGCGATCGGCTTGCGGCCCGGCGGCTTCTCGTCGAGCCGCGAGACCTCCATGTCGCCATAGGCGGTGAGCGCGAGAGTGCGCGGGATCGGGGTCGCCGTCATCACCAGCACGTCCACGCCGCGCCCCTTGGCCGCGAGCGCCAGGCGCTGGTGCACGCCGAAGCGGTGCTGCTCGTCGATCAC
>JADZDN010000218.1 GCA_020851015.1 Alphaproteobacteria bacterium
CCAAGACGGAGAACGAGCTGCGCAACGGCGAGCAGGACTTGAACAAGCAGCGCACCGTGCTGTCGCCGGAGGCCTTCGCCGACCGCCGCCAGAAGTTCGAGCAGCGGGTCGCCGAGTTTCAGCGTTCGGTGCAGGCGCGCCGCAAGCAGCTCGACGACGCCTACAAGAACTCGATGGTGCAGGTGAACCAGGTCGTCGTCCAGGTTATCCAGGACGTCGCCACCGCGCGCGGGGCCAGTCTGATGCTGCCGCGCTCGCAGATCATCCTCAGCCACCCGTCGATGGAAGTGACCGACGAGGTGCTGGAGCAGGTCAACCGCAAGCTGCCGACAGTGAAGGTAACGCTGCCGCCGCTGACCCAGTAGCTGCGCCGGCCGGCGTCCGCGGGCGATGCCCGATCCTCGCTTCTTCTCGCCGGCAGGTCCGTTCACGCTCGAGGAATTGGCCGGGCGGGCGGGCGCCAGCCTGGCGCCGAAGGCCGATCGCCGGCGGCAATTTGCCAATGTCGCGGCCTTGGGCGAGGCCGGGCCGGACGACGTCACCTTCCTCGACAACCGCCGCTACCTGCGCGCCTTCGGCGAATCCAAGGCCGGGTGCTGCCTGGTCGAGCCGCGCTTCGCCGAGCGCGCGCCGGCCGGCATGCAGGTCCTGCTGACCGACAAGCCCTACAAGGGCTTCGCCCTGATCGCCCAGGCTTTCTATCCGGAGGCGGAGATCGAGGGCGGCGTGCACGCGCGCGCGATCGTCGACCCGTCCGCCGAGATCGCCCCCAGCGCCCGCATCGATGCCGGCGCGGTGATCGGCGCGCGCGCGGTGATCGGCGAGCGCTGCTGGATCGGCGCCAATGCCGTGATCGCGGACGGCGTGACGATCGGCGATGACAGCGTGGTCGGCGCCTGCTCGGTTCTGCAGTACTGCCTGATCGGCCAGCGCGTGCTGATCCATCCCGGGGTATGCATCGGCAACCGCGGATTCGGCTTCGCCATCGACCCCGAAGGCCATGTGCGCATTCCCCAGACCGGCCGGGTCATCGTCGAGGACGAGGTCGAGATCGGTGCCAACGCGGCGATCGACCGGGGCATGGGGCCCGATACGGTCATCGGCCGCGGCTCGATGATCGACAACCTGGTGATGATCGGGCATAACGCTCGCCTGGGGCGGGGGTGCATCGTGATTGCCCAGGCGGGCATTTCCGGCAGCACGAAGCTGGGAAACCAGGTGATCGTCGCGGCCAAGGCGGGCCTGTCCGGCCACCTGACGGTGGGCGACGGGGCACGGGTGGCGGCGGCGGCCGGCGTGATGCGCGATATTCCGGCAGGCACGGCCGTGGGCGGCATTCCGGCCGTGCCGCTGCGCCAATGGCATCGCCAGACCGTGGCCCTGTCGCGGCTGGCGCGGGGGAAGACGGCCGAGGACGAATGACGACGATTGACGCATTGAAGCCGGCGGTGGACGAGATCGATACCGTCGAGCTGATGACGCTGCTGCCGCATCGGCATCCCTTCCTGCTGATCGACCGGCTTGTCGACATCGTGCCGGGGGAGAGCGCCACCGGGATCAAGGCGGTGACGATCGGCGAGCATTATTTCGTGGGCCATTTCCCCAACCGGCCGATCATGCCCGGCGTCCTGATCGTCGAGGCGATGGCCCAGACCGCCGGCGCGCTGGTGGTCAAGTCGATGGGCGGGCCGCCGCGCAACAAGCTCGTCTATTTCATGTCGGTCGAGAACGCCAAGTTCCGCCGGCCCGTGTTCCCGGGCGCGCTGCTGCGCGTCCCGGTGGTGAAGGAGCGCCAGCGCGGCAATGTCTGGAAATTCGCCGGCAAGGCGCTTGTGGACGGCGAGTTGATGGCCGAGGCGACGTTCACCGCCATGATCGTGGACGCCTGATGGCCAAGGTTCATCCGACCGCGATCGTCGATCCGGGGGCAAGGCTGGGCGAGGGGGTGGAGATCGGACCCTATTGCGTCGTCGGCCCGCATGTCGAGCTGGGCAAGGACGTCGGCCTGCTGTCGCACGTCGTGATCGAGGGACACACGCAGCTCGGTGCGCGGGTGCGGGTGTTTCCCTTCGCCTCGATCGGCCACCAGCCCCAGGACCTGAAATACAAGGGCGAACCCTCGCGCCTCGAGGTCGGCGAGGATACGGTCATCCGCGAGCATGTCACGATGAACCCGGGCACCACGCCGGGCGGGCTGCTCACCAGGGTCGGCAAGCGCTGCCTGATCATGGTCGGCTGCCATGTTGCCCATGACTGCAAGCTCGGCGACAGCGTCATCATGGCGAACAACGCGACCCTCGGCGGGCACGTCATGGTCGAGGACTATGCATTTCTCGGCGGGCTTTGCGCCGTCCACCAGTTCGTGCGCATCGGCAAGCACGCCATGGTCGGCGGCATGTCCGGCGTCGAGAACGACGTGATCCCCTATGGCTCGGTCATGGGCGACCGGGCGCGGCTGGGGGGCCTCAACCTCGTCGGATTGAAGCGCCGCGGCTTTTCGCGCGACGACATCCACGCGCTGCGCACCGCCTACCGGCTGCTGTTCGCCCAAGAAGGCACGATGGCCGAGCGCATCGAGGACGTGGCCCAGCTTTTCAACGCCATCCAGCCCGTCCGCGACATCATCGATTTCATCAAGGCCGACTCGCAGCGGGCGCTGTGCCAGCCGCGCCAGTCGAATGCCGCCTAAGCTCGGCATCATTGCCGGTGGCGGGGAACTTCCGCGGCTTCTGATCGCCGCCTGCCGCGAGCAGCAGCGTCCTTTCTTCGTCATCGCGCTCGACGGCCACGTCGACGCCGACACCGTGGCCGGCGATACGCCGCATCTGCGCACGCGGATCGGCGCGGGCGGCGCGATCATCAAGGCGCTTCGCGACAACGGGGTGGTCGAGATCGTGATGGCCGGCCGCGTCAGGCGGCCCTCGCTGCTGTCGCTGATGCCGGATGCCTGGACCGCCAAGTTCCTGCTGTCGCTGGGGCGCCGGGCGCTGGGCGACAACGCGCTGCTGAGCGCGATCGGCGAGGCGATCGAACGCGAGGGCGGCCGGCTGATCGGGCCGGAGCAGATCCTGCCCGGGCTCCTGGCGCCGGCGGGCGTCATCGGCCGGCGCGCGCCCGGCGAGGCCGATTGGAGCGACATCAACCGCGGCCTGGCCGTTGCCGAGGCGCTGGGGGCGGTCGATGTCGGCCAGGCGGTCGTGGTGCAGCAGGGCATCGTGCTCGGGGTCGAGGCGGTCGAAGGCACCGATGCGCTGCTCCGCCGCTGCAAGGAACTGCGCCGCGACGGGCCCGGCGGCGTGCTGGTGAAGACCGCCAAGCCCGGGCAGGAGCGCCGGATCGACCTGCCGACGATCGGTCCGCGCACGGTCGGCGGCGCGGCGAAGGCGGGGCTGGTGGGAATCGCCGTCGAGGCGGGCGGCGCGCTGATCGTCGACCGGGCGGCGGTCGGCGCGGCGGCCGACGAGGCGGGTTTGTTCGTCGTGGGCGTTGCCAAGGGGCAGGCGGCGAGACCGTCGTGACACCCGAACCGCCCGCATCGCCGCTCGTCTACATGCTCGCGGGCGAACCTTCCGGCGACAATCTGGGCGGCCGCATCATGCAGGCGCTGAAGGCGCGGTCCGCGGTGCCGCTCACGTTCGTCGGCGTGGGCGGCGACCGCATGGTGGGCGAGGGGCTGGAAACGCTGGTGCCGCTCAGCGAATTGTCGATCATGGGGATGGCGGAGATCCTGCCGCACGTGCCGCGGATGTACCGGCTGATCTACCGCCTGGCGGCCGACATCCGCGCGCGGCGCCCTGCCGTCGTGCTGACGATCGACAATACCGCCTTCAATTTCGCCGTCGCCAATCGGGCGCGCGGCCATGGCATTCCGCTGGTGCACCTGAACGCGCCCAAGGTCTGGGCCTATCGCCCCGGCCGGGTAGAGCGCGTCGCGCGCTACTACGACCACCTGCTGTGCCTGTTGCCGTTCGAGCCGCCCTATTTCCATCGGGTCGGCATGCCGGCGAGCTTCATCGGCCATCCCGTGGTCGAGAGCGGCGCCGACCGCGGCGACGGCACCAGGTTCCGCGACCGCCATGGCGTGCCTGCCGAGGCGACGCTGCTCTGCGTGCTGCCGGGAAGCC
Organism: Alphaproteobacteria bacterium; assembly: GCA_020851015.1. Next base: position 4,125 of record JADZDN010000218.1, read on the forward strand.
GCGGAGGCGAATTGGACCGCCTGCTGCCCGATTTCGGCGGCGCGGTGGCGCTGATCGCGCGCACGCGGCCCGCGCTGCGCGTGGTGGTGCCGACCGTGCGGGCGCAGGAAGTGCGCATCCGCGCGGCCGTTGCTGCCTGGCCCCTGAACCCGATCGTCGTCGTGGACGATGGCGAGAAGTTCGATGCCTTCGCGGCCAGCGACGTCGCGCTGGCGGCGTCCGGGACGGTTTCGCTGGAATTGAACCTCGCGCGCGTTCCGATCGTCATCGCCTATCGTGTATCGGCCGTGTCTGCCGCGCTGGTGCGGGCGATGGTCCGCGTCCGCCACATCACGATCGCCAACCTGGTGCTGGGCGACCGGTCGGTGATCCCCGAGTTCACGCAGGAGGACTGCACGCCGGAGAAGCTCGCGCGCGCGGTTCTCGCCCTGCTCGACGATCCCGCCGGCGCGGCCGAGCAGGTACGCCAGGCCGGCGAGGCGATGCGGGCGCTCGGGCAGGGCGGCCCGCCACCCAGCCTGCGCGCGGCCGATATCCTGCTGGACGTCGCCGGCGTGGCGCCGCTTGATCGCCATCGGGGCCAGCGAGGACCTGTTGATGCGGAGCCTCGCCCGTGCGGAATTGCGGCGCCTGGGCGCGGGCTGAGGCGCTAACCGGTCCCCCGGCTTGACATCGCGCCCCGCGCGCGTCCAACTCCCCGCAGCAAGCTGCAAGCGTGAGGGAGATTGCCCATGAACGATATCGCCAAGGGGCCCGCCGCCGCGGATACATCGAAGTACCGCATGCTGCACACGATGATCCGCGTGCGCGATCTGGATAAGTCGATCGACTTCTACACGCGGCTGCTGGGGATGAAGCTGCTGCGCCGCAAGGACTACCCCAGCGGCGAGTTCACGCTCGCGTTTGTCGGCTATGGCGACGAGGAATCGAACGCGGTGATCGAATTGACCTACAACTGGCCGCAGAAGGAGCCCTACACGCTTGGCACGGGCTTCGGCCATCTGGCCATCGGCGTGCCGGACGTCTATGGCACCTGCGAGCGGCTGGCCAAGGAAAAGGTCAAAATTCCGCGCCCGGCCGGTCCGATGAAGCACGGCGGCAGCGTCATCGCCTTCGTGGAGGACCCGGACGGCTACAAGATCGAGCTGGTCGAGCGCAAGTAAGCCGGCCGGCGGAGGGAACAAGTCGATGCGGGTGATTTCGGCCGAGGCCGCCGTTGGCCTGGTGCGCGACAACGATACTGTCTTGATCGGCGGATCGGGCGGCGGGCATGCCGTGCCGGAGATGCTGATGGCCGCGCTGGGCAAGCGCTTCCGCGACAGCGGCCATCCGCGGCAGATTACGTCGCTGCATCCGGTCGGGCTCGGCGACCGCGCGACACGCGGCGCCGGCCACTTCGCGCAGGATGGCATGCTGAAGCGCATCGTCTGCGGCACCTTCGTCGACTCGCCGCCGGTTTCCGACATGGCCGCAGCCGACAAGATCGAGGCCTATACGCTGCCCCAAGGCGCGCTGTCGCAGCTCATGCGCGAGATGGCGGCCGGCCGGCCGGGCCTGTTCACCAAGACCGGCCTGCACACCTTGGTCGATCCGCGCCATGGCGGCGCGAAGCAGAGCAAGCGCACGACCGAGGACCTGGTCGAGCTGGTCACGCTGAAGGACGAGGAGTGGCTGTTCATCAAGCCGATGCCGCCCGATGTCGCCTTCCTGCGCGGCACCACCGCCGACGAGGACGGTAACGTCACGATGGAGCAGGAGGCGATCTACGGCGAGATGCTGTCGATGGCCCAGGCGACGCGCCGCGCGGGCGGCGTCGTGATCGTGCAGGTGAAGCGGCTGGCCAATCGCGGCACGCTGCCGGCCAAGCAGGTCAAGATTCCCGGCATGCTGGTCGATTTCGTCGTGGTGGATCCGGCGCAGCGCCAGACCTACGTGACCGAATACTCGGCGGCCTATGCCGGCGAATTGCGCGAGCCGCTGTCGTCGTTCCAGCCCTTGCCGCTGGACGCGCGCAAGGTGGTCGCGCGGCGCGGGGCGATGGAGCTGTTCCCGGGTGCGGTATGCAACCTTGGCTCGGGCATTTCGACCGGCATTGGCGTGGTCGGCGCCGAGGAGAATGTGCTCGACGCGATCGTGCTGACCAACGAGCAGGGGCTGATCGGCGGCGCGCCCGCGATCGGCTACGAGGCGGGGGCCGCGCGGAACTTCCAGGCGATGATCGACCAGCCCTACCAGTTCGACTTCTACGACGGCGGCGGGCTCGACCTCGCCTTCCTGTCCTTCGCCCAGGTCGACGGGCGGGGCAACGTCAACATCAGCCGCTTCGATGGCAAGATCGTCGGCATCGGCGGCTTCATCAACATCAGCCAGAACGCGCGCAAGGTGGTGTTCGGCGGCACCTTCACGGCCGGCGGCCTCGACATCTCCTGGCCCGGCGGACGGACGAAGATCGCGCGCGAGGGCAAGCACCGCAAGTTCCTGGCCGAGGTCGAGCAGCTTTCCTACAACGGCGATTACGGGTGGCAGCGCGGCCAGCAGGTGCTCTACGTGACGGAACGCGCGGTATTTCGGCGCATCGAGGACGGGCTGGAACTCGCCGAGGTGGCGCCGGACATCGAGGTCGAGCGCGACGTCCTTGCCCACATGGCCATCAGGCCGCGGGTGGCGAAGGATTGCCGCGAGATGGATGCGCGGCTGTTTCGGCCCGAGCCGATGGGGCTGGCGCGCGACCTGGCCGCCAAGCCGCCGCAGTACCGGTCGAGCCGGGTGGCCGAGTTCCACAAGGCGCGCGGAATGTCGCGCGCGGCCGAGTAGCTGCGCTTGTTCAGATCATCCAGCGAAGCACGGCGTAGCTGAATACGGCGGCCGCGGCAGCGATCAGGGCGGCGCCGGCGGTCCGGCTCCAGTTGCGCGCGTGGTTGTCGTTGGCGGCGCGCCCCAGGCCTTCGCGCGCGATGCGGCCCAGCCGCACCAGCGCGGCGGCATTGGCCGCGTCGCGGCCGTTCCCGCCGGAACGGCGATCCTGCGATTGCTGCTGCGCCATGGCGGCCTCCCCTCGGCGGCGGGCGCGTGGCTCCGGACGTCTACTTGCGCTTGGACGCCGGCACGTAGGCCCGCTTCGTCGCGCCTGTATAGAGCTGGCGCGGACGCCCGATCTTCTGCGACGGATCCTCGATCATTTCCTTCCACTGCGCAACCCACCCCACGGTGCGGGCCAGAGCGAACAGCACGGTGAACATGGTCGTCGGGAAGCCGATGGCGGAGAGGATCACGCCTGAATAGAAGTCGACATTGGGGAAGAGCTTCTTTTCAACGAAATAAGGATCGTTGAGCGCCATCTCTTCAAGCTGCAGGGCAACGTCAAAGATCGGATCGCTGACTTTCAAGGCCGCAAACACTTCCCGGACCGTCTGCTGCATCACCGTCGCACGCGGATCGTAATTCTTGTAGACGCG